>CAZFGL010000033.1:0-18603 GCA_964518645.1 uncultured Oscillospiraceae bacterium
ACCTACTGATTCGTAGTCAGTCACTCTATCCAACTGAGCTACCGGCGCATACGCTCCCTCGCAGGATGCTAGGGTATTATAGCACCTCTTTTCATAAAATGCAAGTCCTTTTTGAAAAAATTTTTTATTTTTTTCAAAAAGCTGTCGCATCCTGCATCAATTCATGGTATACTGGCAATACTGCTGGGAAAAGCAGGCGCATTTTTGCGCCTGCTCCCCCTCAGGTCAGCTTCTGCTCCAGTTTCTCGGCAGCATCCGTAACCATGTCTGCGGCGATGTGCGCCGCCTGTCTGCCCTTCTGCTGCAGCTGCTGGTTTTTCGGCAGCATCATTCCCACAACTGTGCCTGCGGCTGCGCCCAGGCCCATCACCATGAAAAATGTTTTCGCTTCCATTTGACTCACTCCCCTCGGCATAAAGTTTGCCCCTGCCGGGAAAAAACTATCCTGAAAGGATCGATGAATATATGGGAATTTTATTAAAAAACGGAACTGTGATCAATCCTGAAACAAAATCCGCCCTTCTGTCCGATCTGCTGATTGAGGACGGAAAAATCGTGGCCTGCGCCCCGTCGATCCCCGCCGAGGCACACCGTGTGATCGACTGCACCGGTCTTATGGTCGCTCCCGGCCTTGTGGACATGCACGTCCATCTCCGGGATCCCGGCCTCACCTATAAGGAGGACATCGCCACCGGCACTGCCGCGGCAGCAGCAGGAGGTTTTACCGCAGTTGCATGCATGCCCAACACAAAGCCGGCGATCGACACACCGGATACCATTGCATATATCCAGAACAAAACCCGGGAAACCGGCTCCTGCCGTGTCTATCCCATTGGTGCCGTCACCATGGATCAGAAGGGTCAGACCCTTACGGATTTCCCTGCACTGGAGCAGGCAGGCGCTGTAGCGTTCTCTGACGACGGCGTGCCGGTCACCTCTGCCCAGCGGATGCAGGACGCACTGATCGCCGCCGGAAAGCTGAACCGGGTGGTTATCTCCCACTGCGAGGACGGGGAGATGGTTGGAAACAAAGCCGTAAACGAGGGTAAAATCTCCCGGCAGCTGGGGCTTCCCGGCCGTCCCGCCATTGCAGAGGATCTGATGGTGGCCCGGGATCTGATGCTGGCAAAGGAGACCGGCTGTCCCGTACATATTGCCCATGTGTCCACCGCCGGTTCTGCCGAACTGATCCGTCAGGCCAAAAAGAACGGGGTGCCCGTCACCGCCGAGACCTGTCCCCAGTATTTTATCTACACCGAGGATGAGATTCTCACCAAAGGCACACTGGCACGGGTAAATCCCCCCCTCCGTACAGAAAATGACCGTCAGGCCATTCTGGAAGCAGTTCTGGATGGAACTCTGGACTGCATCGTTACGGATCATGCCCCCCACAGCGCCCAGGAAAAAGCACGTTCCCTCCCTGATGCCCCCAGCGGCATGGTGGGACTGGAAACCAGTCTGGCAGCCTGCATCACCTATCTGGTAAAGCCCGGATTTATGACTCTTCCGGAGCTGATGGCAAAGATGTCCCTTATCCCTGCCCGGATTCTTCGTCTGCCTGTTCCGGCACTTACTGCCGGAAGCCCGGCAGATGTGGTCGTCTTTGATCCGGATGAGTCTTGGGTCGTCACACCGGAGCATTTCCACTCCAAGGCCAGAAACACTGTTTTTGCGGGAGAGACACTGACCGGCAGGGTACGCCTCACCCTGTGCGACGGAAAAATTACTTACGAAGCTTAAGCTGAATATACATAACAAACAGGGAGCGTACCGGACAAACCGGCGCGCTCCCTGATTTTATTCTGTAACCGGGATCACCTTCAGCCCCTTCGGAAGGGTGGGCGGTGCAATATCTTTCTCCATCAGTATCAGTTTTCCAAACCGGCCTTTGTTTTTCCCCGCCGGGACAAAGCCGAATTTCTCATAAAAAGCGATGGCATGGACATTGGTAGGTGCCACAGACAGCTGTAACTTTTTTCTGCCCAGATTCCGGTAGAAGCTGACCGCATGACCGATCAGCTGGATTCCCAATCCCTGATGCCGGAACTCCTCCCGAAGATAGATAAAGGGAATATAACCGACCCCCTTATGATGATCCCGATGGGGAGAGAGCTGGATCATGCCCACCGGAGTCCCGCTCCGGTATGCCACCACCATAGCATTGGGATCCGGCCCGATGGTGTTCTGCGCATCCAGCCAGAATCCGGATCCGTTAAAGCCTTCAAGATTTCCATAGATCAGCTGCCAGGCATCCTGCCGATACCGGATATACTGTTCGATCTCTCCGCCCAGAGGGGCAAAATGCAGATCGTTGGGATTTGTATCCGAAGGTGTATTGCTGGTGGTACGCACTGCCTTGCGGCGAAGTCCCGGGGCATCCAGATGGCTGCTGTCATGCTTAAACACCAGACGAAAATCCCCGTCCTGCACTTCCAGCAACGTCACCGCAGTGTTATCGCTCCGCCCCACCTGATCATAATGATCAAATCCGTAGAACAGTTTGCATAAAACTGCACCAATGATATAACTGTGGGCGCACACCGCAACCGTTCCGTTCGGATATGCTCCGGCAATGTCCCGCAGTGCATCCAGCCCCCGCTGCGCCAGATCCCGGTAGCCGTCAGCCCCCTCCAGGATCCAGTGATCCGGATCCGCAGCAAAGGCCTCCATCTCCCGTGGGTGGGTGACCCATGCTGTTCCAAAGGGCTGATCCTCCCAGATTCCCACATGCACCTCCCGCAGTCTCGGGTCGGCATACAGGGGAAGCTTTCTGGGGATGCACAGCACCGATGCCGTATACATGGCACGGTACAGGTCGCTGGAATATACCGCATCCAGCTTCACGTTCTGAAACCGTTTTCCAAGGGCCTCCACCTGTCGGTAGCCCAGCTCAGTCAGGCCACCGTCGTACTGCCCCTGCATCCGGCGATACAGATTTCCCTCCGCCTCACCATGGCGGATCAAATAGATCTGTGTCATGGCTTACCAGGGCTTTACGGTTCCGGTAAGAGCTGCGATACGCTCCACACCGTGCGCCTTTGCCCATTCTGCAAGACCGTTTTTCACCAGCACAGGGGTTCTGGGATCTGTAAAGCAGGCAGTTCCCACTGCCACCGCAGAAGCACCGGCCATCATAAGCTCCGCTGCGTCCTCACCACGGCTGACACCGCCCATGCCCAGCAGGGGGATCTTAACCGCACCACTGACCTGCCAAAGGCACCGGACTGCCACAGGCAGCATCGCAGGGCCGGAAAGTCCGCCGGTATTGTTCCGAAGAATGGGACGGCGGGTGTTCAGGTCGATCCGCATGCCCAGCAGGGTATTGATCAGAGACAGCGCATCTGCACCTGCGTCCTCGCAGGCCTTTGCAATGTCCACGATGGAGGTAACATTGGGGCTGAGTTTTACCATCACCGGAACCGTCGCCGCACGCTTTACTGCCCGGGTCGCTGCTGCCGCAGACTCCGGCATGGTGCCAAAGGCCAGACCGCCGGACTTAACATTGGGGCAGGAGATATTGACCTCGATCATATCCACACCGGCCGCGGACACCTTCTCCGCCAGTTCCTCATACTCCTCCAGGGTGTTGCCGGAAATATTGGCAATGATTTTTGTGCCCTGCTGCTTCAGCCAGGGCATTTCCTTTTCACAGAATGCATCCACGCCCGGATTCTGAAGTCCCACGGAATTCAGAATTCCGGAGGGGGTCTCAGCAATTCTGGGGGCAGGATTCCCATCCCGGCGCTTGACCGTCAGTCCCTTGACACAGATTCCGCCCAGCTCACTGAGGGGAAAATATTCAGAAAACTCTCTGCCAAAGCCAAAGGTACCCGAAGCCACCACAATGGGATTATTCAGCTCCACCCCGGCAAGATTTACTTTCATATCAGGCATCCCAGACAACCTCCTCACCGGAGAACACAGGGCCATCCTTGCACACATGCCCCATAAAGGTCTCTCCGTTCCGATTAAGCTTTACCGCACAAACAAGGCACGCACCAATGCCACAGCCCATACGCTCCTCCATGGAGACATAGCAGGGAATCCCCTTTGCTTTGCAGGCATCATAGGTGGTTTTCAGCATGATTTTGGGGCCACAGGCAAATACCGCCTCATAGGAATGCTGTTCCAGCATCTCAGCAACCCCCTGTGCCACAAAGCCCTTCTGCCCCAGCGAACCATCATCACTCATGATCTTCACGTTTTCACACAGGGCAGCAAACTCCTCCGTAAGAAGGGCCTTTTCTTTGGAGCGGAAGCCAAGCACCGCATCGGCCTGATCGGCACACTTTGCAGTGAAATACATAGGCGGAACACCGATGCCACCGCCTACTACAAGCACTCTGCCCTTAACCTCCGGGAAACCGTTGCCCAGAGGCCCCAGAATATCCAGCATGTCTCCCGGCTTTCTCAGGGACAGCCATTTTGTACCGTCACCCTTCACTTCGTAGATCATGGTGATCTCATCTCCCTCCACGTTGTGGATGGAGATGGGACGGCGCAGGGTTTTCTCTCCGCAGAGCACATGGAGAAACTGTCCCTTCCGCGCCAGACCGCACAGTTCCGGGGATTTTACCGTCAGCAGAAAATAATCCCCCAGCGGCCGGCTCACGGTCACGGGACACAGATATACTTCTTTCATATTTGTCCTCCTTGCATAAATCCTCCGGGGCAAGGCACAGCCCTGGCCCCGGAGGGTGTCGTTTTTAAAGAATGGTAACGTAACGGCAGATGTCGTCCCGCATACGGATGGCCTCTGCCCGGGCAGCCTCACCGAAGTTTCTGCCGGATGTATCCTCGGTCTTCTGCCATGCGCACATGATTCCCCGGGAGGAATTTACGATGGCACCATGGCCGAACTTGTCAAAGGCATACTGCACATCCCGTGCCTTGCCCCCCTGGGCACCGTAACCGGGCACCAGGAAGAAGATGCTGGGATACATTTCCCGGAGATTCTTCAGGGTCTCAGGATGGGTCGCACCAACCACGGCACCCACAGCAGACCAGCCGCTCTCCCCAACCAGCTGTTCCTTATCGGTAATACGAACTGCCAGATCGGCCATGGCAACATGTACAAGACGCCCACCGGCGATCAGATCCTGCAATTCCTTGGAACTGGGATTTGAGGTTTTTACCAGCAGGAAAATGGACTTGTTGTTCTGCTTGCACAGGGCAGTAAAGGGCTTGATGCCATCGGTGCCAAGATAGCCGTTTACCGTCACGCTGTCGCAGTCAAAGGGGGCGATAAAGGTCTCTTCATCCAGCTCCATGCCACCCAGATATGCCTGGGCATAGGCCTCGCAGGTGGTTCCAATGTCCCCCCGCTTGGCATCCATGATCACATAGAGGCCCTTTTCCTTCGCATAGGCCACTACATCCTCCAGTGCTGCAATACCGGCACTGCCCAGCACCTCAAAGTAAGCACTCTGGGGCTTTACAGCCGGTACCACATCATGGAGCGCATCGATCAGTCCGAAGCAGAACTGACGATAAGCTTCTGCGGCACCCTTCAGGGTCTTTCCGTATTTTTCAAATGCATCATCTTTGATATACTGGGGAATATAGCTGAGCTTGGGATCCAGCCCCGCTACAGTCGGATTCTTCTTCTGGCGGATCTTTGCCTGCAGAACATCCATGGACATATGAAACACTCCTTGTAATTCAGGTGAGACTTCCGTTTGTATTTATACTAGTTTAACATATGAAAGAATGTTTGTAAAGAACGGGACAAGGGTGGTTTTTCACTGTTTTTGCAGCTTTTTTGCGGAAAGCAGGGAAACAATTAAGCCATCCGGAAAACCGGACGGCTTAATTGCGGTTATGGATATGGTCAAATGACACATTTCAAGCAGGATTATCTGTCGTTTTCATTTGGTGTATGCACCAATATTATCACATAATCCCGGAAAATGCAACCATATTATATGCGCATTTTGACTTTGGTTACACATTTTTTGCACAAACAGGGAGGGGCCATTACCCCTCCCTGTCGATCAGTTCATATTCCTGCATCAGACGGATCCGTCTCTGTCCCATGGACAGACTTTCCGCCGCACGTTTTCCCGCCGATTTTCCTTCCCGCAGGTACCCGGCGATCCTGCTCCCCCAGGCCACCGGGAGCAGCCATGGTGCCTTTGTCAAATAGGGATACCCGGAGGCCATATATGTCTTCCCTGGGAACAGGGTTTTCAGCATCGAGCTTTTATTCCGGTCACCTTCCGCCGCACGGACGGTAATGGTGCTGGAATGGCGACGTTCCATGGTGCTTCCGCCGAACACCCCTGCATCCAGAATATCCAGCAGCAAATCATCTCCCCGGGGGCAACGCACCTGTATTTCTTGGGGGATCTGCGCCTGTCCCGCCGGAAGTCCCAGATACCCTTCGCCGATCTCCAGCACACCACAGGTCAGCACCCCAAGATGCAGCTTCTCCAGCTGCTCCCATACATGTTCCCAGCAGATCCCGGGCTGCTGTGCCAGCAGAACCATATCTGCCACCTGCCGGATCCCAACACCGCCGTGGATAAAATGTCTGTAAAAATGCTCTGCCAGGAAAAGGAAATGCGCCTCATTGGGCATGGTATGAACCATTGTCCCTTCCAGTTCAAACAGTTGGGGGGATTTGAGCTGCCCGGCAAAATACGCCTCCAGCTCCGGCCGTTCTGACAGCCGGGTATGGAGTTCAATATGCAGTCCATACCCGTAGTAATGGAGCACCGGCTCCCCATCGTCCGCACGGTCTCCGCTGAAACCCAGCGTTTCCAGCAGTCCCTTCGTTTTTTCAACTTCTGCTGTCCCCACATAAATATCTTCATCTGTGGACGGCCGCCGATCCGGTTCCGGATACAGCGCTCTGATTGCAGCCCCCTTGACCACCAGATAGGGAATTTCCGCTTCGTTCAGCGCCGAGGCCACATTGCGCAGCTGCGCCGAGGCCATCACCTGTCGGCCGATGTGGGTTCTCAAATACTGCCGCAGTTTCTCCTTCTCCGGATAATCCGGCACAGCCTCCAGAAACACCGGCCCCACAAGGGGAAGTATATTATGGATCTCCGCCAGACGCATAAGCTGTTCCGGATCAGAACAATCCCGGAGCCCCTTTGCCGTTTCCCCGGTGGGAGCGGTGCCATACATGGCATCCCGCAGCAGAAAAAGAATGGTATTGTCCATCTCAGTCCTCCCCGGAAGCCTCATGGCTGTTTTCGTTTCTGCGCATAATTCCTCTGCCTTCCCGAATCTCATACACATTCCGGCAGCTGCGCAGGACCGTGGGGCGGTGGGTCGTAAGAATCACCGTCCGGTTTTTACTGTATTCCAGTATGCGTTCCAGAACCCGCTGTTCCGTCTCCACATCCAGTGCGGCGGTAGCTTCATCCAGCAGCAGCACCGGGGCATCCCGAAGCAATGCCCGGGCAATGGACAGTCGCTGTCCCTGTCCCTGAGACAGTAGCCCCCCATCCTCTCCAATGGAACTGTTCAGTCCATTTGGAAGCTTTCTGACCACAGCCGCCATTTCCACAAGCTCCAGCACCTGCCACAGCTCTCTGTCCTCCGCCTCCGGCTTCACCATCCGGAGCGTCTCGGCAACAGTTCCGGAAAACAGTGCCTTTTGCTGGGGCACATAGGAAAACAGCTGGCGAAGGCCGGGCTGCATCTCCACATGAATCTCCCCGGCACTGAGACACACCTGCCCCTGATCCGGAGAAAGCAGACTCAGCAGGAGCCGCAGAAGCGTGGTCTTTCCGCTGCCGGAGGCGCCGATCACCGCAGTGACCTGACCGGGACTGGCCTGAAAATCCACATCCCGCAGCACCTTTTCTCCGGTGCCATAGCCGAAAGACAGGTCTTTCACCGACACGGTAACCCCTTCCGGACTGGATTTCAGCGTCTCCATCTCTTCAACAGGCGTTACCTGCTCGGCAGGCAGATCCAGAATGGTCATAATACGTTTAGCGGATACGGCAGCATTGATGACCCCCGGTCCCAACTTCACCAGTCCGGAGGCCGCAGAGGACAGATACCCCGCCAGCTGAATAAACAGTACCATGGTACCAAAGTCAATTTTCCCGGTCCAGAGCCGATAAACGCCCCATCCCAGACAGAAGTAGCTGGAGAGCATCCCAGCCAGACTCATAATCACCCCGGAGAGTACAAACACCCGGTTCTGCTCCAGACTGACAGACACATGCCGCTTTTGAAGCGTCCCCAGCCTTTCAGAAAAGCTGTCTACCAGTCCGAAGGCCTTTACAGACTGAATGTTTTGAAGGGAATCTGTATAAAAGCTGTTGAGATCTGCCGCAGCCTCCTGCACCACAATGCCGCATTCCCGAATCTTCGGTGCAAGAACCCCCATCAGTCCCGTGGAGAGGGGCACCCCCAGCAGCGCAAACAATGCCATGGAGGGATCGAAAAACAGGATAACCCCCAGTGCCCCAAAAAACTGCACCAGCCCGGTAACCAGACTGGGGATCCACCCCAGCACACTGGAGGCCACTGTCGCCACGTCCTTATCCAGCCGCAACAGCAGGTCCCCGGTGTGATAGGCCGAAATACTGCTCCAGCCCGTGTTCATAAACCGACTGAACACATCCGCCCGGATTTCCCGGTTTACATGGAGGTTCACCCGGGCGCTGACCCGGCCGTTCACCGCCCCCAGCAGAATTTTTCCCAGTCCCAGTGCCACATAGGCACCGGCGACCTCTGCGATCCTTCTTCCGGAGGCTGCACGGCCGGTGATGACCAGATTGATCAGGCTTCTGGACACCAGTCCGGCACCCAGCCCCACCCCTGTGGCACAAAGCCCCAGCAGTATATACACAAGGATCTGTCCCCGGTACTTCTTTGCATAGCCATAGATCCATCGGGTCTCTTCCATAACGTCCCGAAGCGCCCCCTGGCGTATCCGGCGGATCACCTTATTCAAATACCCCATGGCGCTTACACCTCACTTCATTTATCCCCGATAGCTTCCGTAACGGCTGTTTCCCGTTTTCGTTCCGTTGATCACATAACCCAGCAGTTCCACGTTTTGACGCTGAAGTTCCTGAATGCTGTCAACCACCTGATGGACACTGGCACCGTCATAACGTACCACATACAGGCCGTAGTCTGCATATTTGCCCAGAATGGACGCATCTACCAGCAGTCCCGCCGGGGGCGCATCCAGAATGACCACATCCGTCAGCTTCCGGAGCTGGTCCAGGATCTCCCCCATCCGTTCAGATTCCAGCTGTGCCAGCGGGGACAGTTCCTTCCGGTCTCCTGCCAGCAGATAAAGGGGCAGATTTGCGATCTGCACCAGATAGTCACTGAGATTGGAGGTGCTGTCCGATTCCACCAGATCCAGCAGACCATTGGTGGGCTCCTGAATACCGAACCGTTTTTTCACGTTCTGATTGCGCAGGTCTGCGTCCACAAGGAGCACCCGCTTTCCGCTCTTCGCAAGGGAAATGGCCAGATTGATGGATACCGTGGTTTTTCCTTCGCTGGCATAGGTACTGGTCACCATCAGTACTTTCCCTTCAGGATTCTGTTTTTTTGCCCGGCGCATCAGCTTCAGGCGCAGGTCACTGACGCTTGCCTCCAGGATTCCCTTTGCCCGGGGATTGAGCAGCGATACCAGATTGCTGGCGGAGTTTCTCCGTTTCTTGGTTTCCACAAAGGGAATACTGCCGAGACAGGAGAGCTTGACCTCCTGCCGGAGATCCTCGGAAGATTCCACCGTCTTATGATTCAGTGCCGCAAATACCAGTACGCACACACCAAGGGCAAATCCCAGCAGGATGCCCTTCAGGACACTGTTCCGGACGCTGAACCCATTGATGGGCTGGCTGCCCACCCGGGGTGTTTCCACCTCTTCCAGCACTGCATTTCCGATCACGAAGGAGGCCGTCTCCTGATAATGCTTTACCACCGCCTCCAGCAGTGCAAGGGTCTGCTCCGGATCACTTCCGGATGCAGTCAGCTTATAGAAGCTGGTGTCCCCCACCGAGGATGCCGTCACACTGCCCGGAATATAGGGCAGGTTCAGTTCCTCCTTGACCCGTTCCGTCATGGCCTCTGACCCCATAATATATGGGAAGGAGGACACGATCTGTTCCCGGATCTGGGTGTCGTAATAGCTGGTATTTGTCATAATATCCGTCACGCCGGCGACACCGCTGCTGGCAGCATAGGTTGCCGTGGCCTGATATATGGGGCTGTATGCCCGATAAGCCCGGATTCCCAGAAGGGCACCCGCTCCCACAGCAAGGATCACCACCACGAACCACAGCCGTTTTGCCTGTCGCAGCGTCAGCCGGAGAACGCGGTATATATCTATTTGCTGGGTCTGTCTGTGTTCGTTCATGACCGTTCTCTCCCTGTGCTGTTCTGATCCTCTGTTCCGTAACCATATCCATAGCCCTGCCGGTGTCCATGGCCATAACCGTAGCCATGGCCGTAACCATAACCATAACCGTAGCCATAACCGCTGCCGGCTCTGGTGCGCATGTCATTCAGTACGCAGCCAAGGAACCCGGAACCGCTCTGGCTCTGCTGGAGCAGATCCACCGCGTCATTGATGTCACAAGCGGAGGCGGTATCCTGACGCACCACCAGAAGGGACATGTCCGCCATATCCGCCAGCACACTGCCGTCAGGGAACATACCGATGGTGGGCACGTCCAGTACAATATATTTCACCGTTTTCCGGAGCACGGAGATCAGCCGTGTCATCTGGGCACCGCTGAGCATATCCGCAGAACCCCGGTATCTGTGTTTTTCCGTCATGACCATAAGGTTCGTTTTCTTCTGATAGCCGATGGTTCCGGCAAGCTCCGACACATCCAGCTGTTTCTGCCGGAGCAGGTATCCCAGACCGTTTTCCCGGCCGGACTGCTCACCCAGCAGCGTATGGAGGGAGGGACTGCGCAGATCTGCATCTACCAGCAGAACACCCTTGTGCTTTTCTGCCAGTGCCAGCGCCAGATTGGCCGCAACGGAGGACTTTCCTTCTCCCTCCGCCACACTGGTCACCAGAATGACCGCCGCATCTTCACGTTCTCCCGCCACAGTCTCTACCCGGGTACGGAGACGATACATATTCTCCCGGAAGTAAAAGCTTACGTCCTTCCCAGAAAGCAGAGGCTGCCGCTTTTCATGGGGCAACGTCACAAGAATCTGGGCATCCAGCTTTTTTCTTGCACCCTGCCGGTTCTGGATGGTATCCGCCTTCACATGGAACCACAGCAGCACCAGCACCATGGCACCGGCGCCCAGAACTCCGGCCATAAACAGATATTTCCCCGTATTTCGGCCCCCGTCGGGACTGAGGGGAATCCGGGCATCGCTGACCTTTTGCAGGACAGCGGTGCTGTCGATTTTTGAAAAATATTCGTCGAAACTGTCCATGGCAACCTGCATCATCCGGAAGGCCGCCTGAGAATTGGACGCAGTGGCGGTGATCACCAGCATGTTGGTCTCACCCACCACACTGGCCGTCAGGGTCCCCCCTGCTTCAGCCGTCCCCAGCTTTTCCCGGATACGGTTTTCCATGACCTCACTGCGGAGGATCTCCGTCATCATGGTGGCCGCCTCGTTGGCCGCCGACATATTGCCCATGGTAGTGGAAAGCCCGGACTTGCTCATTACCGCATAAGTGGCGCTGCTGCTGTATTCCGGCTTCCATACCGCCTTCAGCAGAAGGTTCATCCCCCCCACTGCGATCAC
Organism: uncultured Oscillospiraceae bacterium; assembly: GCA_964518645.1. GTDB lineage: Bacteria > Bacillota > Clostridia > Oscillospirales > Oscillospiraceae > HGM13006. Next base: position 11,710 of record CAZFGL010000033.1, read on the forward strand.
CACAGCCAGCAGTACCATCCAGATACGCTTCAGGATTCCCCGGACAAGACAGCCCCGGTCCAGGCCGTAAAGCCAATGATTCGTTTCCATCTCTGTCCTCCTCAGTCTCTGACCACCACAGTCAGGATCACCTGGGTCTCCTCCTGCTGGCCCTCATAGTGATAGGTCACCTCATAGGTATCCGGTGTCCCGGTGTCCACGGTTCCATGGATCTCGACCTCCGAAGCATCTGCCGTCTCTCCGGCATCGGTCACCTTCACCAGATAATCCTCTGCATCAAATTTGTCGCCCCGCTTCAGGTATACGATGTACTGGGACAGTTCTATCTCCGGGGTATTGGCCGTAACCTCTTCAATAATCACCGGAAGCTCCAGGATCTGAGTATCTCCCAGACTGTTTGTCACCTGAACTCCCAGATGGTACACACCGGAGACATCCTTGGAAAGGCTCTGGCTGGTGATCCGGATCCGTCCGGTAATATTCCCGTCAAGCACATCCACGGCAGTCAGTCGGTCCATCAGTGTGACCGTGGCCCCCAGCCGATAGCGGAGGGGCTGAGACAGCTGGAACTCCGGCCCGGAGTAATCTGTAAATACCAGTGTACGGGTGGCGGTGGCACCGTTGCCTCCCCGGTCAAACACACCATAGGTGATTTTCACGGTTCCGTTGCCGGTGAGCTGAGAAATATGCTCCACCAGCAGTTCCTTTGTCAGATCCCCATCCTGGGCATCCCAGGCGGACACGCCCGCAAGGTACTCCCCCTCATCCGCCTTCACACTGACCTCCAGCACATCCTGCTGGAAGGTGATCTCCGGCGGCGTGTTGTCCAGACCATTATTCCGGAGCGCAAACACAATATTTGCAAACACTGTCAGTACCGTAAGCAGGCACAGAACAATTTTCAGAACTTTCAATAATCTTCACTCCCGTTTTTATATACCGGCGGCAAGCCTTCGTCGCCGGAAACCGGTTGATTTAAAAGAATTCTCCTTGGGTTTTCCATCAGCAGCTTCGCCGCATATCCCCAGGAAAGTTTTTCGCCCAATTCAGTAAGGACGCTTTTCAACTCCGCCCGGCGACTTTCGCACCCGTGGGCATCGCTGGCCACCACATGGGGCTTCCCGGTTTGGAGCAGTTCCCAGGCGCATTCCATGGAGGACTGTCCCAGATGCCCCTGTATGCTTCCCCGGTTCAGCTGAAGCACCGCCCCGGACTCCGCCCAGCCCACAGCCAGAGCCGGATCCCACTGAACACAGTAATACCGCTCCGGATGAGCAACCACCGGCCGAAGGCCACAGTCCCGGATCAGCCGGATGGTTTTGTGCACATATTCCGGGCTTTCGTCAAAATAAAACTCCACCAGCAGGTAACCGGAGCTGCCCAGTGCCATCAGCTTTCCGGACTGCAACAGTTCAGGAAACTGCTCTGTCACAAAAATCTCCATCCCGGAATAGATCTTCAGGCCACAGCCGCTCTGTGCCACCGCTTTGCGCAGTCTCTGGAAGCCCATGGCCAGCTCCCTGCTGTAATAATTGGGTCTCTCCCCGGGCTTTGCACAGTGGGGCGTGGCAACCAATGCCCGCGTCCCGCTGCGCCAGGCATCCCAGGCCATGGCGACGGAGGTATCCATGGAATCCGCCCCATCATCCACGCCGGGCAATATATGACAGTGCAGATCAATCATGAACACATGCTCCTTTCACCGGCGGCGAATCCGCCTTTTTATATTCTCTGCCAACGGGATCAGCCAGTGTCTGAACGGCCTCGTAACCCGCCACAGGCTGCTGACCAGCCGGAAGCCCGGGCTGTCGCAGGAGATTCTTCTTCCGCTGTGGCGCACCACCTGTAACACCACCGCCTCCACCTGCTCCCGCCGGATTACCTCCAGCTTCTCCTGCCCGTCTCCGTTCATAACATACCGGTCTTTTTCCTTGCGGATCAACCTGTGGAGGATCAACCGCTGTCCGTCACGGAACAGCAGGATCTGTCCCACCCGGGGCTCCCCCTTCATGGGCACCAGTACCACGCTGTCCTTTCCACTCCGGAGGAAGGGCACCATGCTGGTCCCCCGCACCACAATAGAAACCCCGCTGCCCTGCGCAAACTGTTCGTGCAGCATGGTCAGCATTTCGTCCGTGGATAACTCTTTCACCCGGCTGCCTCCTGACATTCCTTTAATTTATTAATTATACAGGCTTTAGTTATATTTTGTCAATTTGTAAGTGGGCATATCCTTCATTTTTTCCTGTCCTCCTTGCATTCAGTAGCATATCTTCCAAAAAAGCCTCACCTTCCGCTTCCATTTTATTGATTTTTCAGAATTATTGCAGTATAATAGTAAAAAATCTTATTCCGGAGGATCCTCCCATGGCAAAGAAAAAGGGTACTTCCCGGCGGAGTCGCCACCGTCTTCCCATATGGGCTAAAATTCTGATCACCGCTATAGTCTGTCTGCTGGTTCTTCTGCTGGTGATTTTTATCGTTGTAAACGGGGTGCTCAGCAAAATCTCCCGTCCTGATCTGAACCAGACCTATCTCACCGAATCTGAGCTTCTTGCGCTGGATCAGCTGGAGCAAACGGGTGACGATCTCTTTTACCCCTCTCTGGATCCCTCTGAAATTCAGTGGACAAAGCCCTCCCTGCGTCTGGGTCAGCAGCAGGAGCTGGTAAATATTCTTCTGATCGGACAGGATGCCCGTCCCGGAGAGACCCAGGCCCGCTCCGACACCATGATGCTGATCACCTTCAACAAGGATACCGGTGACATCACCCTGACCAGTCTGCTCCGTGACCTGTATGTACAGATCCCCGGCTACCACGAAAACCGGCTCAACGCCGCCTACGCCTTTGGGGGTATGGAGCTGCTGGATCAGACCATCTCTGAAAACTTCGGCCTTCAGGTGGATGCCAATGTGTCCGTCAATTTCGACGGTTTCTCCCAGATCATTGATATTCTGGGCGGTGTAACCCTGGAACTGAGCAAGGCGGAGGCGGAAGCCCTCGACCTTACCGCCGGGATCAATCATCTGGACGGCGACGATGCACTGCGCTATGCCCGTCTCCGCTCCATTGATGACGACTTCGGCAGAACCACCCGTCAGCGGAAGGTGATCACTGCGGTGATCTCCTCCTGCAAGAGCGCCTCCCTGAGCCAGATCAACACCATTGTGGATCAGGTACTTCCCCTGATCACCACCGACCTGAGCAATATGGAGATCATCTCCTACACTGCCGAGCTGTTCCCCATGCTCCGGGGCGCTTCCATAAGAAACTGCACCATCCCCGCCGACGGCACCTATGCCTTCCATACCATTGATGGCATGGCTGTGATCGTGGCTGATTTCGATGCCAACCGTGAGATTCTGAAAACCACGTTGGAGCCTGAGAGCTAAAGGAGTACTGCTTATGACTTTCCGCCGCATTTCCCTGAATGTCCGACAGACATCCAGAGTTATGTTGCTTGTGCTGATGGATATCGGTGGTATTCTGTTTTCCACCTTCTTTGCGCTGCTGCTCCGAATGGAGTTCAACCTGTCTCAGGTGCTCGACGCAAACTTCCTGCACAGTATATGCAGCATACTCGTCTTCCATATTCTGATCACCGTGTTCCTCTTTGCCATCACCGGCTGTTACAGGAGTCTCTGGCAGTATGCTGGAACCAGTGAATTTATCCGGGTCGTGCTCTCCTGTGTGATTTCCGCAGGAACCAACTACCTGTTTATGAGCGTTCTGTCCCTTCCCATTCCCAGAAGCTACCCGGTGCTGAATTTCATTTTTCTTGCCCTGTGTACCGCCGGTTTCCGGCTTTGCTACCGGTTCCTGCGGCAGACCAGTGCCAGAACCGATCTGCCCAAAAAACGCACCATGCTCGTGGGTCTGGGGGACACTGGTTCCATGCTCCTCAGAGAGTTTGAGCACAGCGACCGTGCCAGAAACCAGATCGTCTGCATCATTGACGACGACCCGAAAAAACACGGCCACCGGCTCCGCGGTGTTCCCATCGTAGGCAGCCAGCAGGATATTCCCGCCATGGTCAGCAAATATCAGGTGGAGGAAATTCTCTTCGCAGTTCCCTCCGCCACCCCATCCCAGCGGCGTGAATTTCTCAACCGCTGTCAGTCCCTGCCCTGCACCATAAAAATCGTCCCCGCCCTCTATCAGCTGGTCAACGGAGAGACCGCCCTGAGCAGCATCCGTGAGCTTCGGATCGAGGACCTTCTGGGACGTGATTCCATTCATGTGGACGCGAGCGGGATCTTTGAGTACATCACCGGGAAAACCATTCTGGTCACCGGCGGTGGTGGCAGCATCGGCAGTGAGCTTTGCCGGCAGATTGCCGCCAGAAAACCGGAACGGCTGATCATCTTTGACATCTACGAAAACAACGCCTATGAGCTTCAGCAGGAGCTCAAGCACACATATCCGGAGTTGAATCAGGTGGTACTGATTGGCTCTGTCCGGGACGAGGAACGTCTGGATCAGGTTTTCTATGAATATCGCCCCCATCTGGTCTATCACGCCGCCGCCCACAAGCATGTCCCCCTGATGGAGGACAGCCCCGCAGAAGCGGTAAAGAACAACGTATTCGGCACCATGAACGTGGCCTGGGCCGCTGACCGGTACGGCGCTGAGAAAATGGTGCTGATTTCCACTGACAAGGCCGTAAATCCCACCAGCATAATGGGCTCCACCAAGCGGATCTGTGAAATGGTCACACAGATGATCGGCAGAAATTCCGCCACCAGCTTTGTCTCCGTCCGTTTCGGCAACGTCCTTGGCTCCAACGGCAGTGTGATCCCGCTCTTCCAGAAGCAGATCGCCAACGGTGGCCCTGTTACGGTCACCGATCCGGAGGTGATCCGTTATTTCATGACCATTCCGGAGGCTGTTTCTCTGGTGCTTCAGGCCGGTGTCTACGCCGTCAGCGGTGAGATCTTCGTTCTGGATATGGGACAGCCCGTCAAGATCGATGACCTTGCCAGAAATATGATCCGCATGAGTGGCTATGAGCCGGATGTGGACATTAAAATCGTCTATACGGGACTGCGCCCCGGAGAAAAGCTTTACGAGGAGCTTCTCCTGCAAAGCGAGGGGATGCGCAAAACGGAAAACGATCTGATCTATATCATCAAGGATCAGCCCTTTGACCATCTCACCTTCAAGCTTCAGCTCCACTGGCTCCGGGAGGCCGCCGATGCCAATTCCCCCCAGCTTCGGGATATTATCCACGAGATCGTTCCCGAGTTTCAGGAGCAGGGCTGCCCCGCAACCTGATTGCATTTTACAAAGTGTGCTTTATCCGTTATGATTGACCCATTCTGTTTTGGAGGCAGCTTATGAAGAGATCCATTCTGGTATCTGCCTGTCTTTTGGGCGCAAACTGTAAATACTCCGGCGGGAACAACCTCTGTCCCGGGCTTGAGAAGCTGAAGGATCAGTTTCACCTGATTCCGGTATGTCCGGAACAGCTGGGCGGGCTGCCGACCCCAAGACCCCCTGCGGAATGCCGGGGAGACCGGGTGGTGAACAACGCAGAGCAGGATGTAACTGCGCAGTTTCAGCAGGGTGCGGAAGAAGCACTGAAAATCGGCACGTTCTTCGGCTGCACCGGGGCGATTCTGAAGGCAAACAGTCCCTCCTGCGGTTTCGGACAGATCTATGACGGCACCTTTACCGGCACAAAAATTCCCGGAAATGGTGTCACAGCGCAGTTGCTTCGTGACCACGGCTACAGGATCTTCACAGAGGAAAACCTGCCCAAAAACCCGGAGGATATTTGACAGAAATCACTTGACACCCGTTTTTTTCAATGTTATACTGAATTATAAATAAGGGAGTAGTCGGCGTCTCCGGACGCGATGAAGTCAACATCATGGGTGTATATACACTCTGGCTTCGTATGAAATGACGAGACTTATCTGCTTTGGGCGGATAAGTCTCGTTTTTGCTCTTTATACACACCTGACAGGAGGAATGAAACAAATCATGGGAACACTGGAACTATTCATTCTGGCGGTGGGACTGAGCATGGACGCATTTGCCGTCTCCATTTGCAAGGGTCTCTCCGTCCGGCAGCTCAGGCCAAAGCACATGCTGCTGTGCGGACTGTACTTCGGGGGCTTTCAGGCGCTGATGCCCTTCATCGGCTGGCTGCTGGGCAGTCGCTTTCAGTCCTTTATTGTAAGCATTGACCACTGGATCGCGTTTGTCCTGCTGGCCATCATCGGCATTAACATGATCCGGGAAGCCAGATCCCAGGACGAGGACGAATGTCCCGAAGGGGGCTTCGACTTCAAGTCCATGCTTCCTCTGGCCGTTGCCACCAGCATTGACGCTCTGGCGGTGGGTGTTACCTTCGCCTTTCTGGAGGTACAGATCGTCCCCGCTGTCAGCTTTATCGGTGTGACCACCTTTGTATGTTCCGCCGCAGGCGTAAAGATCGGCAACGTATTCGGCACCAGATTTAAATCCAAGGCAGAACTGTTCGGTGGCCTTGTACTGGTGGCCATGGGACTGAAAATACTGATTGAACATCTGTTCTTCGGTGGCTGATGACCACATTACATATAATCCACCTATAAACGAAAATCAGGAGGTTATTATGCAGGAATATCTTGTAGACAAACAGGAAGTTCTCTCCAACCAGAACACGTCTGAACAGGGACTTTCTACCCAGGACGCTGCCCAGCGACTGGAACAGTACGGCCCCAATAAACTGGCCGAAGGCAAAAAAGTATCCATTATCCAGCGGTTCCTTAAGGAGCTGGCCGACCCCATGATCATTATTCTGATCGCCGCCGCTGTGATTTCCGGCATCACCGCACTGTACTCCGGCGAAAGCTTTGCGGACGTGATCATTATTATGGCCGTGGTCGTTATCAATGCTGTACTGC
>CAZFGL010000034.1:0-18600 GCA_964518645.1 uncultured Oscillospiraceae bacterium
CGCGCTTGAATGGGGTTCAAGAGGCCCCGAGTTCGAATCTCGGCACTCGGACCAATCGGTAAGTTCTTCGGAACTTACCGATTTTTCTTTTTCCATTTGTATTTACCTACATACGAAAAAATGCAGCTGATAAACAGCTGCATTTTTATTTACACGCATTCATCCCTTTTGAAAAGGTCAGGACTTCATCGCCCCGGTACCGCCTTCCACTACCCCATCCTTTTTCAGAACGGCGGTGACCGTTCCAAGAATACATTTTAAATCAAACAACAGGGACATCCGCCGGACATACTCCCCATCCAGCCGGGCCTTCACCGGGATCTCCAATTCGTCCCGGCCATTGATCTGTGCCCAGCCGGTGAGACCGGGGCGAATATCATTGGCACCATACAGATCCCGCTGGGCGATCAGATCTTCCTGATTCCAGAGGGCCGGCCGGGGGCCAACCACCGCCATATGTCCCGCAAGAATATTAAAAAGCTGGGGCAGCTCATCCAGACTGGTTCTTCTCAGAAAGTGACCCACACCGGTTATGTACCGTTCCGGTTTTTCCAGCAGATGGGTGGGCATATCCCGGGGAGTATCGGTTCGCATGGTGCGGAATTTCAGAATTTTAAAATAAGTTTTCCCCTTCCCTACCCGCTTCTGGGTAAAGAACACAGGCCCCGGGGAACTGAGCTTCACCGCCGCCATCAGAATCAGCAGCAGCCAGGACAGGCACAGGATACCAATCAGGGACAGCAGAAAATCTATAGCCCGTTTCAGATACCGTTTATACAACCGGAATCCCTCATTTCTTTCAGATAAATTCCTCTTTTTTCCGTTTTATTATACTATTCTCTTTGAAAAATGTAAACCATCAAATTTTCTTTTCCCCGGTTTCCCCCAGCTTCTCTGTGTTGATTTCAAGATATGTACGGCCATTTTCTGATGTAAACCCATAAAACAGCAGCACCTCTTCATTGGGAAGGGGGTCCCCGGGGTGCCATAAAAATCTGAGTCGGCTCCCCTGTATCTGTCCCGCCGGATACCGGATCCCCCGGATCACACCCCCGGGGAAGCGCTCCCAGTGGCTCTGCCCCTGTTTCTCCCGATCTACCCGCCCCCGGAGGAGCTGTCCTCCCGGGAGCCGTGCGGTAGGCACACTGGTTCTCAGCACCAGTTTCCCCTGTTCCGGTACCGGAATCCCCAGGGCGCATTCCCCCTGCTCAAACACCCCGTAGAGCCTTGTAACCCCCACGGATTTGAGAATTCCGCAGAATCTGGTATAGAGTCCCTGCCGTTCCGTTTGAAGCACCCCGATTTTTTCTTCCCCCGCAAAAATATCACACTGCATACAGGCACCCCCGCATTACACTATGCGGGGGTGCCTTCCCATATCCCCCGATTTTTCCGGCTTATCTCAAGCCGAAGCTCACCGCAATGGCATCATCCACCCGGGTCATCATTTCATCGTCCAGATGCCCCATGTGCTCTCTGAGCCGTTTTTTGTCTATGGTTCTGACTTGCTCCAGCAGCACCACAGAATTCCGTGTCAAACCCACCGTAGGGCCTGACAGTTCAATGTGGGTCGGCAGCCGAGCCTTATTCATCTGTGATGTAATTGCCGCTGCGATCACCGTGGGAGAATGCCTGTTGCCCATATTATTCTGAACGATGAGCACCGGCCGGGTTCCTCCCTGCTCACTGCCCACCACCGGGCTGAGATCTGCGTAAAATATATCGCCCCGTCTCACACTACTGTCCATACTTCATTCACTCCGTAAAAAATGTTCTGCGTTACAAGGCCTATGTAACGCTGCATTTCTATTTTTTCCAGCGGGAAAAGGAATTATTCCCCCCGGGAAGAATCTTTCCTCTCAGAAGCGTCCAAACCATCCTATGCGTTTTGCGTCGAAGGGTGCCATCAATACCGTTCCGGAGGAATTGTCCGAAACCCGCCCTTCTCCCCGCAGACCGGACATTTTTCCGGAACCTGATCCGTTATCATCACCCTTCCGCAGGACATACACCGGATGATCTGTTCCCCCGGCCGGAGAAATGAACCCATGGACATGACAAAAAACCTCCCGTTACTTTGGTAACGAGAGGTTTTGTAAATTCAGCGGATTTTATGCATTCTTCGCCTGCTCCAGAGCCTGAGCAAGCTGATCGGGACATGAAGTGGACTTCATTCCGCAGCAGATTCCCTTCATACGGCGAATGGCTTCGTCAACCTCCATGCCGTCTACCAGCGCAGCCACGCCCTTGCCGTTGCCGTTGCAGCCCCCGTTGAACTTCACACCAGTGACCTTGCCGTCCTCGATGCTGAAATTGATGGTTCTGGCACATACGCCTCTGGTTTTATACTCATAAGTCATGTTCATGACCTCCTTTCGTTTTTCGTATTTTATCACAGAATATCCGCAAAATCAACATTTCCCAGAGCCGGGCCTCGAAAAGGAGCGGCCGCAGGAATGCGGCCGCTCAAAGCATTTACTTTCTCTTATCTGTGAAAACAGGTCTGCACTTTACAACCCCTGCCAGAGTTGCGGCACCGGCCAGCGCCAGAGCCATCCAGATGCCCAGATTCATACCGTCGCCGGTATGGGGTGCATCAGGCTTTTTGGTTGCAGGGATCTCTGCCTTTTCCGTATATCCGCAGACAGAGCAGGTGCGGGTCTGTTCCCCCTTTGCGGTCTCAGTAGCAGCCTTGGTCACCTGCCACTGGGAGAATTTATGTACTTCCTTCTCCTGTACGTCGCCGCAGTCGCACTCCTTCCAGTGTTCCTTGCTGTCGAACTTCTGGTCATAGTCGTGGGTATGAACGTCCTTGGTATAGGTATTGGTAAAGCTCATATGCTCGGGGTAAGGTGCAGCCCAGTCGATGTCGTACATGCCATCCTCTTTCAAGGCAGCAAGAACGACCACAGAGTATTCTTCCTGCGCCCCGTTACCGTTTCCGGAACGGGGATCCGGGCCAACATTCAGCATAAGCGCCCAAACCTCATCGGCGTATTTCCAGTCCGGATCAGTGCCGGCTGTCTGACCCACGAATGCCCCCTCGCCCAGCAATGCGTGGACCTGTGTTTCGGGGCCGGTGATGGTGAAGGTGCCGTTATAATCCTTCGCCCCGTTGGTTGTCACGGTGCCGGAGCAGGTCACGTCAGGATAGTTGTCTGCACCACAGCCCGCCTGAACCACAGCCAGATTAAATGTGGTCTCACCGGGAGCGGTGTTTCCTTCCTGCTTTACAGTGGTGACAAAGGGAACGGTCAGGGTGATGATATTCTCCCACTGGGCCTTCAGAACAACGGGGCCATCAGGTTCCCCGGTCATGAGATCATCCAGGGTGGTATCCGGGGTCACAGGGGTGCCGTTGTATGTCCAGCCGTCAAACACTGCCCCGGCCTTGGTGGGGGCAGTCACACCCTCCAAAAGTTTGTCCGTCATGACAACGGTCTTATTGGAAACGGGGGAACCTCCATCGGTGTCAAAGGTCACCGTATACTCCACGTCCTCCCAGCCGGCGTACAGGGTCATATTTCCGGTAACAGGGGTTTTAAAATCCCACTTATCTCCGGTGCCACCCACGCCGGTAAACCAGCCTTTGAATTCTTTCCCGGACTTTACAGGAGCAGTCGGCGTACAAACGGGCTTATTCTCTTCGACAGAATTGTACACACGAACCCGTTCTCCATCCATAAACGTTACAATGTAAAAACCGATTAACGGCTTAACATCGCCCGTAATCGTTGTACCAGGAACGCCATAATTTATAGTGCCATCAAAAGAACACTCAATGTCACCTGTAAAAGTCCCCTTGTTGGCATTCACTACACCCGAATTATACACCGGGAAATACTTTCCGGACACTGAGCCACCTTCCATATTGAAAGTACCAAAGCATCGAACACCAAAGAATCCGCCAGTAACAGTTCCACCAGTCATTGTGAAAACAGCTCCTGCACTCACAACAACTCCCGCAGTAACCTTGCCTTCAATCGTACCTCCGGCAAGTTGTACATTGCCACTATAACATCTTACACCGTAGTTTTCACCAACAATTTTACCGCCCCCGGCACTGTCTGTGATGGTCAGTGAAGCAGTGGAAGTAATAAAATCCCCCGCTGCAAACCCACCACTAAGCGTATGGCCATTCAGATCCAGCGTCATGGTTTTATTAACCCCGAATCCGCCAGTAAGATTCACATCCTGTAGTAGGGTCAGGGTGTTATTTGTATCGTTGACCGCAGCATATGCCACATCCAGCGTTGCGTACGTTATGCTACCAACCTTAGCAACTGCCCCCGCCAAAATTTCATCCTGGCCGTCAAACCAGGCAAGAAGCTTTTCAAACACGTCACTGCCGGTGACCTGTGCTTTCTGCTCCTCCGTCAGGAGGCAGTAAGCGTCGTAGGCAGCCTGAACAGTCTCCCGGTCGCTCTCCTGCACCGTCTCAAAGGTGGGCAGGCCGTTGATCATGGCCTGTACCTTCTCCACAGGGGTTGCAGGTACTGCGGGAGTCTCCGGAGCCTTGGGAGCTTCGGCAACTTCGGGCGCCTCCGGAGTCTCAGGTACCTCCGGAAGATCCGTCACGGATCCCTCCACAGCTTCTGTCTGAGTGGGCGTGGCCTCTTCTGCAAACACAGCCACAGGCAGCAGCGTCATCACCATAACCAGTGTGAGCAGCAGCGCCAGCATTCGTTTCTTCATATTATTTCCCCGCTTTCCGCGTTCCTCCCCGGTATTCCTCGGGCAGGCATAATCAAGGGGCCGTGCAAAGCTTACACGGGGATATCCCCGGCATGGCATGGCACCCGTGCCATGCAGCTACCGTTATTTTATATGATATCCGGCAAAAAGGCAACTGTTTTCTTCCGGAGATGGCATGTTTTTCTGCACAAAAATCCGGGGGGTTTCTGTGTATATTGCGAAAAAGGTCTGCCGCAGTATGCAGCAGACCTGAGATTCAATATTCCACCAGATCCACCGGGGTGATCTGGGCATAGTCCATAAGTTTTTCCGGATCCAGAATCATCTGAAGCCCCCGTGCGCCCCCGGAAACGGCGATCTCGGGATAAAGCAGGGCGGTTTCGTCCATAAAGGTGGGAAATTTCTTCTTCATCCCCACGGGACTGCATCCCCCACGGACATAACCGGTGAGCCCCAGCAGTTCCTTCATGTGGATCATCTCCACCTTCTTGTCCCCGGCGGCACGGGCTGCCTTTTTCAGATCCAGACTACAGCTCACCGGGATACAGAACACCAGTGGCCCCCGCTTCTCTCCCCGGGCAACCAGTGTTTTAAAGACCTGATCCGGGTTCATTCCGGTTACTTCCGCCACATGGAGTCCGCCCAGATCGTTCTCGTCATAAGCATACTCCACCGCCCGGTAAGGGATCCCGGCACTGTCCATCAGCCGAAGTGCATTGGTTTTCGTCATGCTCCATTCCCCTCCCGATCCAGATAAAACACGCTGTTGGCACGGCCGGTCAGGTCAGCCAGATTGTTATACTGGATCTTTCGGTAATCTGCGATCTCACGCTCAAGAGGGTTATTTTCATCCGCCTGAAAGAAGTTCCCCTCTGCATCCCGGCAGCCCATGGCAGTGATCACCGGGAGTTCCTCATAGAGATTTGCCAGATACTGATTATAAGCGGGCATCTCAAGGCCGGACACCTGCAGCAGCAGGGTGCTGAGGTAGTTCATGCTGATCTCGTCGATCCATCCGGTGGGAATGTCATAATTGGCCCACAGGACAAACCGGGTGATATAGCGCTTCTGCTGGGTCTCGTCATCCATCTCACTGATGGACTGCCCCATGACCTCAGAATAAAAGCCGTTTTCAATATAGGGCTGATGGTCACCAAAGAGAAGAATAATGGTAGGCTCCCCCACGGTTTCAAAATACTCCACCAGCTGACTGAATGCCTGATCCGTCTCGTAGACAAGAGAAAGATACTGGTTGGTTTTTGGATACTCCCGACTGGCGGAGGTCAGCTCGATCTTCTGCCGGAAGTTGGGGTATTGCTGGTCATAGCTGGAATGGGACTGCATGGTCACGTTGAACACATAGAAGGGCTCGTCCTCGTTCTTGTTCTCATACATGTCAATGAGCTTGTTGAAATCATACTCGTCGGACACGAACCGGCGCAGAAGAATACTCTCACCGGGGAACCGCTCCCGTAAGAGCCGCCGGTAGGTATTATAGCTGTAGCCGGAGGACACATATTCGTCCATAATATCCTCGCCAAACAGATCCTTGGTGGTGATAAAATCCCGGAAACCCATATAATCATACACCGCCACCCGGTTCCAGCTGGACTCAAAATAGGGATGGAAGGCATCGGCGGTAAAGCCGTGATGAAGCAGAGTGGAGGGCAGTCCCGGCTGCTCCCCCTTTACATACAGCTGATAGGCATTGCTGCCCGCCGGGAGAAAGGCCATGGTATCACCGGTCAGGAATTCAAATTCCGTATTGGAGGTACCGGTACCGATGGTGGAAACATAAACGTTGCCCTGAATGCTGTCCTCTTTCAGGCTGTTGATAAAGGGCAGATAATCCTGATTGGTCTCAAAATCTCCCACCACAGACAGGTCGGAAAACGCCTCGTCCATAATCACAATGATATTGGGTGTGACCCCGGAATCTGCCGCCGTGGGAATACTGACCGCCACCTCTGCCTCGTCCTCGCTCATCCCCTGCCGGATCAGAGCAGTTTTCAGAATGTGGGGCACGCCGTCCTGAATTTTTTCATCTACGATGTCCGCAACGTCATCCGAATCATATCCGGCGGGCATAGTGAGGTACATATACTTGGTATTCAGAGTGAATTCCAGCACCGCACCGTGGTGCTCATAACCCCGGGTCTGGTTGAAAAAGTCCGGTTTCAGGCCGTAATCCGCCACGGTGTCCGTATAGAAGAACACCCAGGCAAAGCCACCTACCACGCCCAGCGCCAGCACCCGGAATATGATCCGAAGCACCAGCTTCATTCTGGGCATTTTCAGCCGGGAGGCCAGCGCCACGATCATCATGGTCAGGCACATGGCAAAAACGATCTCATACCCGATGTCATAGGTATACCCCGCCGCCACATTGCCGGCGGTACGGATGCTGCTGAAATCCATAGGCACCAGAGGGCTGCCCTTGAACTCTTTTACATACATATTGGCAATGCCGAAGAGCAGCAGCACCGGGCTGACCGTCATCAGGGAGATCCGCACGCTGCCACTGAGACCAAAGGCCAGAATATAAAACAGCAGATACACCACATAATTGGCCAGAATATCCTCAGATGGGGTCAGAAATTCTGTAATAAACACTCCGTTGAGCCGTTCCACAGCCACCAGCATCACCATGGGTGCTCCTGCAAGCAGGAGCAGCATCCAGATGCACCGGAGCCATGTGGGTCTCTCCCAGACCACCGCAAACCCGGGCAGCACAAGAAGGGCCCCGGCCAATGCGGAAAACAGCATCAGGCTGCCCCATTCATCCGCCTCCAGAAAAAGATTCTGTCTGGTGACCACAAACAGAAGCAGAGAAAAAGAAACCAGCGCCGCAACTCTTGCGGCACGTTTGGAACTGGACATACTAAAAACACTCCTGTGAGTTTCGATTGATTGAAAGGTATTATAGCACCTTCCGGCAAAAAAGTACATGAAAAACAGATGAATTATTTTCCATGAGAAACCGGTTGCCGCGGAGCCCCCACAGCAACCGGTTTAAATATTTAATCCATGTGTCTGACACCGTTCCAGATCACCACGGTGCAGACCAGCGTCAAAATGGTAAGCATCAGCATTCCCATGGGAAACTCCCCGCCAGTGCTGCGCACCATAACCGCTGCCTGGATGGTATTGATCAGAGAGACCAGCGCACAAATGCTCACAAGTCCCGCAAGCATCTGACAAGCCTGTTTTTTCTTCATAATATCACACTCCGTCCCTGTCCCGCCGGATCAGCAGTCGCATGGCATCAACAGCGGTAACAATAGCCCCCTCCATATCGTAGCACTGGGGGTCCTCCAGTCCCATCTCCCGGCGGGTCTGATTGGCAAACACCATCAGCACACTGCCCACCCGGAGACGGCGCACAGCACCCACAAGGAACAGGGTTGCGGACTCCATCTCACTACACTTGGCTCCGCACCGGAGGAAGCCGTCCCATTTGTTTTTCAGTTCATAATGCACGGCCATGGAATCCGGGTCGTGCTGCCCGTAAAAGGCATCTTTACACTGGACAACGCCCAGATGAAACCGATTCTGCCCCTGCCGTGCCGCATCCCGAAGGGCCTCAGTCACAGTAAAATCCGCCACAGCGGGAAACTCCAGGGGTGCATATTCCCGGCCGGTGCCCTCCATACGGATGGCACCGGTGGCAATCACCAGATCCCCGCCCAGAACCTGAGGATCCATGCCTCCGCTGGAACCCACACGGATGAAGGTATCGCTGCCGCAGTGGGCAAGCTCCTCCATGGCAATGGCAGCAGAGGGGCCACCGATCCCGGTGGAGCAGACAGAGACCTTCTCCCCGTCCAGAGTGCCGGTATATATTTTGAACTCCCGGTGGAAGCCCACAAAGTGATAATCGTCAAAATGCCGTGCAATCGCCTCACAGCGATCCGGATCTCCCGGCAGAAAGACATATCTGCCCACATCCCCGGGGACGATTTTTAAATGGAACTCCTGATCCGGCGAATAAACCAGTGACATAGCAGCCCCTACTTTTTCTTCATTATATCCAATTTTCCTGCCCATTGCAATGGTGTGGGGGGATTTGTCCAATTCCTTATTTTCATTTCAAAGCTTCTGTGCTATAATTTACAATATACAAACGAAAAAACAGCAAGGGGTGCTCTTTTCATGAAAAATAAAAAACAGCGCTGGCGGCTGATATATCTTGTCCCTATGGCTCTGGGGATCCATGTAAAAAACCAGATAAAAGCAAAGAATCCTACAGTAATCGCCGGAGTTTCGGCGGTCTGTGTCCTTTTATTGGCACTGATTATTCTCCCCTTTGTCACCGGTGGCAGGGATGGTTCTCCCTCGGAGGTATCCCCCTCCCCTTCGGCCCCGGTGATGGCCTCTCCGCCCCCCACGGCCACACCGACACCGACGCCCCAGCCGGTCTCCCTCACCCTGAGCTTTGCAGGAGACTGCACCTTCGGACTGGACGAGACCTTCGGATATTCCGGCTCCTTTAATGAAATGTACGACAATCAGGGGGCAGGGTACTTTTTACAGAATGTCCGGGACATACTTGCCGCAGACGACCTGACTGTGGTCAACTTTGAGGGCACCCTCACCCAGTCTCAGGAACGGGCTGACAAAACTTACGCCTTCAAGGGCGATGCAGAGTATGTGGATGTGCTCACCTCCGCCTCTGTGGAGGTGGCCAATATCGCCAACAACCACACAAGCGACTACGGAGAGCAGGGGCTTGAGGACACGAAGAACGCCCTGACAGAGGCCGGAATCGACTGGTTCGGCTTTGAGGACACGAAAATCGTAGATGTAAACGGGGTAAAGGTGGGCTTTACCGGCCAGTATACGGTTTACGAGGATGATGCCCATTTCACCCAGCTGGAAGAAAACATCAAAGCGCTTCAGGACGCAGGTGCTCAGCTGATCGTTGCCAATTTCCATTGGGGACTGGAGCTGGACTATTACCCCGAGGCGGATCAGGTGGCGCTGGCTCATGCGGCCATCGACGCAGGGGCACATCTGGTGATCGGACACCATCCCCATGTACTTCAGGGCATTGAGCTTTACAAGGGGCGTTATATTGTTTACAGTCTGGGGAATTTCTGCTTTGGAGGTAATTCCAGTCCCAACGACTATGACTGCATGATCTTCCAGCAAACCTTCACCCTCACAGGGAATACGGTAAACGCCGACGACAACATCAATGTAATTCCCTGCCGTTGCTCATCCACTACCAGCTATAACGACTACTGTCCCACTCCCGCGGAGGGAGATGTAAAAGCCAGCATTCTTGACACCATCTGGACACTGAGCGAACCTCTGGACGGAGAGCCGCAGAAGGTCTATGAGATCCTTATGGGTGTCGAAGGGGCTGACTCTGAGAGTTCACTCATGGAATAAAGGATCACAAGTGGGGACGCTGAAAAACCGTGTCCCCACTTTTTGTTCAGATTCTTCCATATACCTGCGGTTACATGGGAATTTCATAATAAATCGCCGGAATCCCGTTATGTCACCCCATATTCATGGGAATATTCATAATTCCTTCACAGTACGTTCATATTTTCCTTTTTTGAACCCCTTGTTTTTCAAGGTGTTTTACACATTATCCACAGGGTTTTCCACAACGCAGGCACTTTTCCACAGCCATAGAATTATGCATATGACGTTTACATAACAGGTTATATTTCGCAGACGAAGAGATTATGGCATTTTTCATCAAAAAGTCAGATCTTCCAGATCGTCTATGGTCAGTTCGGGCTGCAGGGCAGAATTGATGGCAAAGGCCAGCACCCGGGATATTTCCCGCACCCGCCGGTCAATGTCCGAGCAGGTGACGATCATCCCCCGCCCCGGAAGCTCCGGCGGGCTGACTCCCGCACGGCGGCACAGATCCTCCGCCAGTGCCCCTGCATCTGTCACTGTCGGCACCCCCACAGCGATCACCGGAACCCCCAGAGTCTCCCGGTTCAATGCCTGCCTCCGGTTCCCGATTCCGGAACCGGGAGCGATCCCGCAATCGGAGATCTGTATCGTACTACAGAGCCTTTTATCTTCCCGGGCAGCAATGGCATCTACTGCAATAACACCGGCAGCCCCCGTCCGTTTCACCAGCGCCCGTATGATCTCGGCGCTTTCAAGCCCGGTAGTTCCCAGCACACCGGGGGCAAAGGCGCTGACAGGCCGGAGGGATTCCAGTGGCTTGGGAAGTTTTCCGATCATGTGCCGTGTCACCAGAATATGATCCGCTGTTAAAGGCCCTACCCCATCTGGGGTAATCCCCCGGTTGCCCAATCCTGCCACCAGAACGGGAAGGCTTTTTCCAAAGGGCAGAAGTTTTTCAATATATCCCCCTGCACAGGCAACCGCCCTCCGGAAGCTCTCACTCTCCCGGCGCAGTACGTTCTCCACCTCCATGGTAATATAGATCCCCTGAGGCTTTCCAAGCGCCTCCGCTCCTCGGCGGTTTTTGATCTCTACCACCGTGGCGGGCTGTCCAAAAACGGTCTCTTCCCGGACAGAAACTCCGGGAACATGTGTCTTGCCGCACAGATCCAGTTGCTCCAGCGCAAGGTCTGTTCGAATGGCCATTTTTCATTCCCCCTCAAGGCTTATCCTGCCCCAATCCCACCAACATCTAGTCCCCAATTTCAAAAACAACCACAATATTTTTTAAAAATCTTGAAATTACCTCTTGATTTTCTTCAAAACATCCTGTATAATCTAAGTCTGCATGGTAGTTTATAGGCGCACTGCGCCTTTAGTTAGAATGTGAGGGAGGTGTTTTTCGTGCCTAACATTAAATCTGCCAAGAAGAGAGTGCTGATCTCCAAGGCTGAGAACGAGCAGAACAAGGCTAACAAGACTCTGCTGAAGACTAACGTCAAGAAGTTCGAGGCTGCTGCCGCTACCGGTAACAAGGAAGCTGCTGCTGAAGCTGCCAAGGTTGCCATTGCCACCATCGACAAGTCCGTCGGCAAGGGTATCCTCCACAAGAACACTGCCGCTCACAAGAAGAGCCACATTGCTCAGAAGCTGAACAGCCTCTAATTTATGAATGAAACCGCCTCGATCTTATGATTTGAGGCGGTTTTTTCTTGCCTCTTTTCCCTCTCGGGGGTATAATAAATCCTACATAAACTCTGGAGGTTTTGAAATGAACTACGCAGAAGAATCCCTGAAGCTCCACCGTCAGTGGAAGGGAAAACTGGAAACCGTACCAAAAATGAAGGTAGAGAACAAGGATGATCTCTCCCTTGCCTATACACCTGGCGTTGCCCAGCCCTGCATTGAGATCCAGAAGGATCCCTCTCTGAGCTACTCCCTGACCGGTCGTGGCAACACGGTTGCGGTCATCACTGATGGCACCGCTGTTCTGGGTCTGGGGGATATTGGCCCGGAGGCAGCAATGCCGGTTATGGAGGGCAAATGTGTCCTCTTCAAGTCCTTTGGCGGTGTTGACGCTGTTCCCCTCTGTGTCCGCACCAAGGATGTTGACGAATTTGTAAATGCCGTAGCTCTGCTGGCCGGTTCCTTCGGTGGAATCAATCTGGAGGATATTTCCGCCCCCCGGTGCTTTGAGATCGAGCGAAAGCTGAAAGAAGTCTGTGATATTCCCATTTTCCACGACGATCAGCACGGAACTGCCGTTGTCGTCCTGTCCGCAATGCTCAATGCCCTGAAGGTGGTCGGAAAGGATCTCTCCCAGATCAAGGTGGTCACCTCCGGTGCCGGCGCCGCTGGCATCGCGATTATCAAGCTGCTGATTTCCATGGGACTGAAAAACGTTATCATGTGTGACCGTACCGGGGCCATATATCAGGGCCGTGAAAATCTGAACCCGGCTAAAGAGGCCATCGCTGCCATAACAAACCGGAACATGGAAAAGGGAACTTTGAAGGATGTGATCCGTGGTGCAGACGTATTTATCGGCGTCTCCTCCCCGGGAACTGTTACTCCGGAAATGGTTGCTTCCATGGCGAAGGATCCCATCCTCTTCCCCATGGCCAACCCCACTCCCGAGATCATGCCGGATGAAGCCCTTGCTGCCGGTGCAGCTGTTGTGGGAACCGGCCGGAGTGACTTCGCAAACCAGATCAACAATGTACTTGCCTTCCCCGGAATCTTCCGTGGCGCACTGGATGTTCGTGCCAGAGAGATCAATGACGAGATGAAACTTGCTGCGGCACTGGCTCTTGCAGATCTGGTCTCCCCGGAAGAACTTTCTCCCGATTATATCATTGTTCCCGCATTTGATCCCAGAGTCGGTCCCGCTGTTGCAAAGGCCGTGGCAGATGCGGCCAGACGCACCGGAGTTGCAAGAATTTAAGAAACCCGAAAGGAGGAATCCATATGGTCTTAACGGATTCTGTATCCGTCCTGAAAGGTGTGGGACAGGTACGTCAGCAGCAGCTTCAGAAGCTGGGGATCTGTACCCTTCAGGATTTGATCTGCTATTTCCCTCGGGATTATGAAGACCGAACCAGATTTCTCCCCATGAATCAGCTCCTCGTAGGCGAGCCAGCCTGCTTTCAGGCCATGGTAGTGTCAACGCCCCGCACCAGCTATGTCAAGCGAAACCTCATCTATACCAAATGTACCATTTCCGATAATACCACCCAGCTCCGGGTCACATGGTTTAATCAGCCCTGGATGTCCGAACAGTTAAAAACCGGAGAAACCTATTATTTCTACGGCGCACTTGCCGGAGATGAACGCCGCCATGAGATCCAGAATCCCATTGTGGAGCATGTCAATGCCCCACCTGTAGCCACCCGCTGCATCATCCCCGTCTATCCCCTTACAAAGGGGCTGACCTCCAAAATGCTTCAGCAGCTGATTGGTCAGGCACTGGAGGGCTGTCAGCATGAGATTTGGGAGCTTCTCCCCCCGGAAATCATGGCACAGGAGCAATTTCTACCTGTTGCGGAGGCCTATCGGCAGGTACACTGGCCCACAAACCCGGAGAAACTGAACGAGGCACGGCGCAGACTTGTGTTTGAAGAATTCTTCCTGTACTCACTGGGCTTGGGCCTTATGAAATCCCGCCACAGTCAGGAATCCAATTACCCCTGCACAAAATCCATTCCGGCACGGTTTTATGAGGCACTCCCCTTCCCCCTTACCGGCGCACAGAGCCGTGCATTAGACGAAATATCCAAAGACCTTATTTCCGGTCAAACCATGAATCGCCTGGTGCAGGGGGACGTAGGCTCCGGCAAAACCATGGTCGCACTGGGCGCGATCATGCAGGCCGTGGAGAACGGTTATCAGGCTGCACTGATGGCACCTACAGAACTGCTGGCAACTCAGCATTATCATACACTCTCCCGGTTCCTTGAGCCTCTGGGCATCTCCTGTATTCTGCTTACAGGCTCCACTCCCACCGTTCAGCGACGGCGGTATCTGGATTACATGGCCGTAGGGGCTGCAAATGTGGTGATCGGAACCCACGCGCTGTTCAGTGATACCACAGGATTCAACAATCTTGGGCTGGTTGTTATAGACGAACAACACCGCTTCGGCGTTCGTCAGCGTGCGGCCCTTGCGGCCAAGGGAAACGCCCCCCATGTGCTTGTGCTTTCAGCTACCCCCATTCCCCGGACACTGGCCTTGATCCTTTATGGTGATCTCAGCGTCTCCGTACTGGACGAATTACCTCCCGGACGGGAACCGGTGGAGACTTTTCTGGTTGGTTCCGGCTACCGCTCCCGGCTCAACGGCTTTATCCGCCGTCAGACAGATGAAGGCCATCAGGTTTACATCGTCTGTCCCGCAGTGGAGGACAGCGACGAGACCAATTTAACCTCTGCTGAGACGATTTTTGAAACCATGCAGCATATATTCCCGGACTTGAACATCGGCCTTGTCCACGGAAAGCTGAAGGGCGAAGCAAAGGACTACGCCATGTCAGCCTTCGCCCGGGGTGAAACTCAGATCCTCGTGGCTACCACTGTGATCGAGGTAGGTGTGGACGTTCCCAACGCCACCCTGATGGTGGTGGAGGATGCTGACCGGTTCGGACTGAGCCAGCTCCACCAGCTCCGTGGCCGTGTGGGACGGGGCGGGAATAAATCCTACTGCGTGCTGGTTTCCGACAACCGCAATCAGGATACCCGCAAGCGTCTGAAGGCGCTCTGCGCCACCAATGACGGGTTTAAAATCTCCCAGCAGGATCTGGAGCTTCGTGGCCCCGGCGACTTTTTCGGCCAACGACAGAGCGGACTGCCCTATTTTCATATGGCTTCTCTGGCTACGGATCTTAGTGTACTCCGGCAGGCGCAGGAAGCCTCCGCTGCCTTTCTCGTCGCCCACCCGAGCCAGGAGGATCCGGCAACCCAGGCACTGCTAACACGTGTACAGGCCCTGTTTGACAGCGCAGAGGATACCTTTAACTGAATAAGAACCATTTCCCTCCCGATTCATATACTGTTACGACAGATAAATCGGGAGGGATCTTTTATGTGTGGAATTGCCGGACAGCTAAACACCACAGGGCTTCCCAAACGAAGTCCGGACTTTTATCAAAAGCTTCTGGGTACCATGCAACATCGTGGCCCGGATCAGGAAGGGATCTGGCTCAGCGATCAATGTGCGCTCCTGCACCGCCGTCTCAGCGTCATGGATCCGGAACGGGGGCTTCAGCCCATGTCCATTGATGGAAACATCATCGTGTATAATGGCGAAATCTATAACGGGCCAGAGCTGCGTCAGGAACTAAGCTCCCATGGGGTAAGCTTTCTGACCAATTGTGACACAGAAGTGGTACTGCGCAGCTGGAACTACTGGGGCGAGGACTGTCTTGAGAGGCTTAACGGAATATTCGCCTTTGCAATTTATTCTCCTGCCCTGCGCACACTCACCTTCGCAAGGGATCCCATGGGGGTAAAGCCTCTGTTTTATGCACAAAGGGGCGGCAGTTTCTATTTTGCCTCAGAGCTGAAATCGCTGCTTACTTTCCCGGAGATCGAACCGGTGATCGACTCAGAGGGAATCTGTGAAATTCTCTTTCTGGGGCCGGGACGAACCCCGGGATGCGGGGTATTTAAGGACGTACACGAGGTTCTCCCGGGACAATGGGGGCGGTTCGACACAAACGGTCTCACTCTGAATACTTACTGGAGCCTCCATGACGCCCCCTGTGCCGACAGTTTTTCGGAGGCATCCCACAGAACCCGTTGTCTCACGGAGGATGCCATACGCCGTCAGCTCATCTCTGATGTCCCCATCGGAACATTTCTCTCCGGCGGACTGGATTCGTCCATTGTATCCGCTGTCGCTGCCAAAACTCTGGGTCAGATCGACACCTTTTCCGTAGATTACAGAGATAATAATTTATATTTTCAGTCCGGGAAATTTCAGCCCTCATCAGACAGTCCATATATGCGCCTGATGGCAGAACATATCGGTTCCAAAAGTCATCTGATTGAACTGGACACGCAGCCACTGGTTTCCGCCCTATTTGAAGCTGCCGAGGCAAGAGACCTGCCGGGTATGGCCGATGTGGACTGTTCCATGCTGCTTCTGTGCCGGGAGGCACGAAAAAACGCCACCGTCGTCCTGTCAGGAGAATGCGCCGACGAAATTTTCGGTGGGTACCCCTGGTTCCGGGATCCGGAGATTCGGGCAACGGATGGTTTTCCATGGTCTCAAACCACCCGGTATCGTGCTGGATTTGTGGAAAAGGAACTGCTTGCCACCGTAACCCCGGAGGAATATGTCCATACCCGCTATGTTGACACGCTGAAAACCGTGGATGTATTGCCGGATACACCCCCTGAGGAACGGCGCATGAAGGAAATGATGGTACTGAACCTGAGGTGGTTCATGGCGACTCTTCTGGAACGGAAGGACAGGATGAGCATGTGGTCCGGCCTTGAGATCCGTGTTCCCTTCTGCGACAAACGAATCGTAGAATACCTGTACACCCTTCCATGGGCATATAAGAATCACAATCACACGGAAAAGGGGCTGCTTCGGCACGCATACCGGGATCTTCTTCCTGAGTCGATCCTCAACCGCAAAAAAAGCCCCTACCCGAAAACATGGAACCCGGACTACATGCGTGCTGTATCAGACCTGCTCCGGGATGAGCTGTCGGGAACAAATTCACCCCTGCTCTCATTCCTCAGAAAGGACGCTCTGCTGAATCTGTGCCATGAAAACCGGAGCATCCCCTGGTACGGACAGCTGATGACCACCCCTCAGACCATTGCTTATTTCCTGCAAATGGCCCACTGGATGCGTGTAAACCATGTGCGGATCACATTTTAAGTAAAATCAGAGCCTTCCGGGAATCATCATTTTCCCGGAAGGCTCCTGTTATATCCGTATTTATTTGTCCAAAAGGGCACCGTACAGGTCAATATACGCTGTTGCAGGTTCGTCCCAGGAGAAATCTTGCGTCATACAGTTTTTCTGGATCTCACACCATACTTTTTTATCTCTGTAGGCCTCCAGCGCCCGCTGCATGGCATCTCTAAGTCCCTCGGCGGTGTATTCTTCAAACACAAATCCACATCCCTCAGGGGAACCGGGGGCGTAAGGTAGAACCGTATCCTTCAGACCACCGGTAGCACGAACCACCGGCACTGCCCCATACCCCATTGCCTGAAGCTGAGAGGTGCCACAGGGCTCCACCTCAGAAGGCATCAAATAAATATCCGAGGAGGCATAAACCTCTGTTCCACGATACTCAGAATACGCGGTTATGTCAACCTGTTTGGGATACTGATCCCGAAGCTCCAGCAGCGCTTTGCGCACTTCCTTTTTGCCGTCTCCGGTAATGTACAGCTGTGCACCATCGGCAAGGAACTGGGGCATAACCTCTACCAGAAGTTCAAAGCCCTTCCGGGGCAGCAGTCTGCTGACACAACCAAACACCGGTGCCTCCGCATCCACCACAAGCCCGTGGTTTTCCTGCATGCGCCGTTTGTTTTCCGCTCTTTCATCCAGCGAGTCCATATCATAGGGGTGCAGCACCCGGCTGTTGGCTCTGGGATTTAAATTCTTATGGACACCGTTCCGGATCCCGATGATCTCATGTCTGGACAAGACACGGCTCAGGGCACCGGATTCGTCTCTGCTTTTCAGTTCCCGGGCATATGTGGGGCTGACAGTTGTAACGCAATCCGCTACTTCAACTGCCCCCTTCATCAGGTTTACATTACCATCCAGCTCCATGGTGCCCTCAGAAAACAGCACACCGGACAGGCCGAACACATCCGTCAGAGTCTCGTAACTGAAATCTCCCTGATATTCCACGTTATGAATGGTAAACAGGGTCTTGATTGCCCTGCTTTCCGGATGGAGCAGCTGATACTGGCGCAGATAGAAGGGAATCAGTGCCGTTTGCCAGTCGTTGCAGTGAACCACATCCGGGAACCATCCCAGATAATGCATGGACTGACAGACCGCCATGGAGAAGAAAGCAAACCGGGCGTCATCATCCTCACACCCGTATATCTTCCCCCGGGCAAAATAAATATCATTCTCAACGAAATAATAGGCTACCCCCTGATAAATCAGGCAGTAAAGCCCGCAATACAGGGTCTGCATACCAAGATCCAGCGTAAAATTGGTCACCAACTCCATCTGCTCCCGGTACTGTCTGGGAATCAGATCATACAAGGGCATGATCACATGGATATCCACCCCAAGTTCCTTCACCTTCTGTGGAAAGCCATAGGCAACGTCTCCCAATCCCCCATCCTTTGCAAAGGGATATGCCTCACTGACTGCATACAGGATTTTCATAAATCCACCTCTTTTTTCTTCCCGCATAAATGCCCACAGACGCGGAGAAATGCATCTGTGGGCAATAAAATCATTCTGCGGAGATCAGATAATAGTAAACAGGCTGTCCGCCGGATACCAGAGTGACCTCAGCCTCAGGGCAAACCTCAGCGAAAA
>CAZFGL010000035.1:0-18065 GCA_964518645.1 uncultured Oscillospiraceae bacterium
CTCTGCTGGTGGGTTCTCCCGGTACCGGTAAGACCCTGCTGGCTAAGGCCGTGGCCGGAGAAGCCGGTGTTCCCTTCTTCTCCATTTCCGGCTCCGATTTTGTGGAAATGTTTGTAGGTGTAGGCGCAAGCCGTGTCCGTGACCTGTTCCAGCAGGCCAGCAAGCAGGCTCCTGCAATCATCTTTATCGACGAGATCGACGCCATTGGCAAGAGCCGTGATAACCGTTTTTCCAGCAACGACGAGCGTGAACAGACCCTGAACCAGCTCCTTTCCGAGATCGACGGCTTTGATTCTTCCAAGGGTGTTGTCATTTTGGCCGCAACCAACCGTCCTGAAATTCTGGACAAGGCGCTCCTCCGTGCCGGTCGTTTTGACCGTCGGATCATTGTGGATAAGCCCAACCTTGCCGGTCGTCTCCAGACCCTGAAGGTTCATACCAAGAATATCAAGCTCACCGAGGATGTGGATCTGAACCGGATCGCTCAGGTTACCGCCGGTGTTGTAGGCGCAGACCTTGCGAACCTTGTAAATGAGGCTGCACTCCGTGCTGTCCGTATGGGCCGGCAGGCGGTTAATCAGGAGGATCTTCTGGTGTCCTTCGAGGTTGTAATTGCAGGCACCGAAAAGAAAGGCACCGTACTCAACGACATTGAAAAGCGGATCGTCTCCTACCACGAGGTTGGTCATGCACTGGTGTCCGCTCTCTGCAAGCATGTTGCCCCTGTTCAGAAGATCACCATTGTCCCTCACACCTCCGGTGCTCTGGGATACACTCTCCACATGGAAGAGGAAGAACGCTTCCTGTCCACCCGTGAGGAACTTCTGGTGGAGATCAAAACACTGCTGGGCGGACGTGCCGCAGAAGAGGTCGTATTTGGCGCTCAGACAACCGGCGCTGCCAACGACATTGAACGTGCCACAGACCTTGCCCGTAAGATGATCATGCAGTACGGCATGAGCCGGAAGCTGGGGCTTATGGCTCTGGCAACCACCGAGAATCAGTATCTGGGCGGACAAAGCACCTGGAACTGTGCGGATACCACCGCTGCTGAGGCGGATGCGGAGATCCGTGAGCTGCTTCAGGGATGCTTCGAAGAAGTGTGCCAGCTTCTTCGTGACCATCGGGAGGATCTGGACGAGATCTCTCTGTATCTGCTCAGCAAGGAGACCATCACCGGCGATGAATTCATGGCTTTCCTGAAAAAGCCTGAATTCCTTCCTGAAGGGGAGCCGGAAGAGGTCGAAGAAGAGACCATTTCTCAGGATAACGAATAACGCATGTCGCCGCACTGCCTTTTTGCAGTGCGGCGCTTTTCTTGACATGTGCTTTATAATAGGTTTAAAAGGAGGCATTTATATGATTCAAATCAATCCGGAACGTTGTATGAAATGCGGTTTATGCGTACAGGACTGTTTCCCCGGGGCGCTGACTATGGAGCAGGGCAAACCGGTTCTTACATATCCTGACCGGTGTCTTGCCTGCGGTCATTGTATCGCTGTATGTCCCGGAGAGGCTGTAGTGGACGATTGCCTTGACTGCACCGACCTCTCCCCCGTTCTTATGGATAAGGATCCGCAGCAACTGCTGCTTATGATGAAATCCCGCCGCTCCTGCCGGCATTACAAGGGAACTCCCATGTCCCGGGAAGAACTTAATATGCTTCTGGATGCTGCCCGCTACTGCCCTACCGCAAAAAATCTCCAATCCACCCGGTTTATCGCTGTTACAGATGCGATCCCTCAGCTTCTGAATGGAGCGCTGGAGGGGCTTGGAAAGCTTGGTCAGGTGCAGCGTCAGACCGCATCTGATTCCAACGAAATACGCAGAGCGGAGAATTTTATTGCATGGGCAGAAAAGCGCAGGACGGACAAAAATTTCGACCCTCTGTTTTTCCATGCCCCCCTTCTGCTGTGCTTTGTGGCCGAGGGGGATCCCAGAGATGCTGCCGCTTCAGCTGCATATACAGAACTGATGGCCTCCGCCATGGGGCTTGGATGCCTGTACAGTGGTTACTTCACCGCATGTGCAGCAGCTGACCAGAACATCCAGCAGCTTTTGCATCTCCAGCCCGGTGAAACACTGGTGCGCTGTCTGGTACTGGGGCACCCGGATGTAAAATTCCGCCGTACTGTTCCCAGAAAGCCCGCAAATCTCACAATGCTTTAAATAATCTGATCTGTTATACGCCGGTTCCCCTTTCGCAGGAACCGGCGTGTTTTTTCGACGAATTTGGCCGGTACGATTAATGATACCTTTTCCCCACCGGAAGCGCCAATAATTATATTACTGGTATACTTGTTATCTTTCCTGCCTAATGCTATAATCATCTTGCCAAAGTATGTAAAATTTATCCAGGAAGGAGGCCGGCATTGACTTCTTCGGCGACGTTTGAGATCGCCCGTACCCTCCGGGACAGGTTTTACAGCCATGTACAGCGGTTGCCCTTTTCCTTCCACGCAGGAACCCAGACAGGTGATTTGATTCAGCGTGCCACCAGCGATATTGATACTGCCCAGAGATTTCTTTCAAACGTCCTGCTGGAACTGCTGAGGACCGTATTTCTTCTGGTGGTGGGGTTCTTTTTGATGGCGTCTCTGAACCTGCCCCTTACGGTCATTGCATTCCTGATGGTTCCGGTTATCCTGCTGGATTCCATGTGGTTTATGAAACGGATCGACGAGGTAGTAGAGGTATTTGAAAAACAGGAAAGCCGGGTCTATACGGTTATACAGGAAAACTTGACCGGTACCCGGGTTGTCCGTGCCTTTGGCAGAGAGAAATTCGAGGTGGATAAGCTCCACTTCGAAAATGAAGCCCTGCGCGGTCAATTTATTACTTTTTACAACCGTCTTTCCGGTCTCTGGTGCAGTCTGGACATTCTATCGGGCATCCAGATCGCCATCGTTACCATTCTGGGTGTGGTGTTTACAGTTAAGGGGTCAATCACGCTGGGACAGTATACTGCATTTGTCTCTTATGTGACCATTTTCCTGATGCCCGTTCAGAACTTTGGGCGGGTTCTCGGTTCCATCAGTCGAACCTTTATTGCCGTAAACCGGCTGGAAGAGATCATGGATGAGCCTGAGGAGAATATGGTTCCGGATGGGGCTACCTCACCCCTGTCCGGTGATATTGAATTCCGGGATGTCAGCTTTTCTTATGGAGACACTCAAGTGCTCCAAAACCTGAATCTAACCATCCACGGCGGAGAAACTGTGGCGATTCTCGGTGGTACCGGAAGCGGAAAATCCACCCTGATTCAGCTTCTCCAGCGTCTTTATGACCCCCCCAGGGGACGATAACCATTGGTGGGACAGATATTCTACCATTCAGAAGCAGCATCTCCGGAGCAGAATCGGTATTGTAATGCAGGAGCCCTATCTTTACTCCAAAACTATCGGTCAGAACATTGCCATTAAATATCCGGACATTTCCCGCGATGAGGTAGAACGGGCTGCACATATTGCCTGTGTACATCAGGACATTCTGGAATTTGATCAGGGATATGATACGGTGATCGGTGAGCGGGGTGTTACCCTGTCCGGTGGCCAGAAGCAGCGTGTTTCCATTGCAAGAGCAATTCTTGGAGACAGTGACATTCTGGTTTTTGACGATGCCCTTTCTGCGGTGGATACCCGTACCGATCAGAGCATCCGTCAGGCCTTAAAGGAACGGAGAAAAAATGTGACCACCATCATTATCTCTCACCGAATCTCCACACTGATGGAAGCAGATCGTATTTTCGTTCTCTCCGGCGGTAAAATTGCGGAATCCGGAACCCATCAACAGCTGATTCAGTTGGAAAACGGTATTTACAACCGTGGTTATCGTATTCAAACACAACAGGACGCATGAATGAAGTGATATTCTATGCACGAACAGGATAATTCTCAGCAGAAAATCAAGCTGTCCACCTGGAAAACCATACTCCATGAGGCCGGAACCCACCGGAAGTATTTTATTTTAATCATAACCTGCGGTATGGCTCTGGGGATTATGAATCTGCTGGCCTCTCTGCTGAATATGCACATTATTGATCATTTTATGGAACAGCATCAGCTGGCCGGTTTTGTCCCAGTTGCAATACTGGTGGTGCTGATTCAGTTGGTTTATGCCTTTCTTGCGCTAGGGTTCTGCAATGGCGCCGGCCGTCTGGAAACTCACCTGACCGCTGACGTGAGAATGCGTACTTTTGAGAAGCTACAGACCATGAGCTTTTCTTATTACGACAAAATGTCCGTTGGATATTTGCTCTCCCGGCTTACCAGCGATGTGGCCCGTACCATGGAAACCATCTCATGGAGCTGTATTGATGTAGGCTTCGGCCTGATGTCCATTCTGGCCGCCATCGTGGGTATGTTTCTGGTAAATCCGGGGCTTTCGGTGATTATTATGCTTTCCGTTCCACCCCTTGCACTGGTATCCGTTCTATTTCAAAAGCTGATCCTGAAGCATCAGCGACAGACAAGAAAGCTCAACAGTATGATAACATCTGTCTTCAACGAAGGGATCACCGGTGCCTCCACCACAAAAACACTGGTACGGGAAGATTTTAATTTAACAGAATTCACGGATATTACAGCAAAACACGCAAAATCTTCATTCCGGGCCTCCATGGTTTCGGCACTGTATCTCCCGGTTGCCTCCCTGCTGATTTCCTTTGCCACGGCTGCGGTTCTTTATGCAGGCGGAATGGAGGTGCGGGAAGGTCTGATTACCATTGGTGAACTGAACTTCTTTATTAATATTGGAAACATGATGTTTGAACCTATCCATGGTTTTGCCTCTATCTTTGCGGAATTCCAGTCCTCTCAGGCCGCAGCGGAACGTGTTGCGGATGTACTTCTGGCAGTGCCGGATATTGTGGTCAGACCGGAAGTGGCAGAGAAATATGGTGATCTGTTTGATCCAAAAACAGAAAACTGGGAGGACATTTCCGGGGAAGTTACATTTGACCATGTGTATTTCCGCTATGGCGCAGAACCGATTCTGGAGGATTTTAATCTGAAGGTTCAGGCCGGCGAAACCATTGCCCTTGTGGGTGAGACAGGCAGCGGCAAATCCACCATTGTAAATCTGGTGTGCCGGTTTTATGAGCCTCAGCAGGGGCAGATCCTGATGGATGGCGTTGACATCCGTCAGCGGAGCCAGCTCTGGCTACAGTCTCAGCTGGGATATGTTCTGCAAACACCCCACCTTTTTTCCGGCACGATTCGGGAAAACATTCGTTATGGGCGACTGAATGCGTCAGATGATGAGATCATGGATGCGGCAAAGCTGTTGGGGGCAGACGACTTTATCCGAAACCTGTCCGAAGGGTATGACACCCAGGTTGGTGAAGGAGGCAGCCTCCTCTCCACCGGACAAAAGCAGCTAATTTCCTTTGCACGGGCGATTCTGGCGGATCCCAAAATATTCATTCTTGACGAGGCGACTTCTTCCATTGATACGGAATCGGAAATGCAGATTCAGACGGCAATCGAGAAAATCCTTGCAACCCGCACAAGCTTTGTGGTTGCGCATCGTCTGTCTACCATTCGAGGCGCTGACCGCATTTTGGTTATTGACGGGAGCCGGATCCTTGAGATGGGAAATCATACAGAGCTTATGGCGAAAAAGGGGCGTTATTACGAGCTTTATATGGGCCATACCAGTCTGGAGAATGTAAACCGGAGTTTGGAGATTCTGGATGCATAAGAAATCAGGGTGGCCGGATGGTCGCCCTGACATTTATGGGAAGAATCCAGAATGATTTCTCTTGACTTTTTCTCCTGCCATGGTATAATATTCTGGCATCGGGGTGTGGCGAAGCTTGGTATCGCGCATGGTTCGGGTCCATGAGGCCGCGGGTTCGAATCCCGCCACTCCGACCATTTCGTCGCAAGCTTTCATCGCTTGCGACGACTTTTTTATGCGCTCTATCAAAAAATAATTTTGCGCTCACGTTGCTGCGGACGATATATGGTTCGCAGCGTTTTTTTCACAGAAGAACGACACAGGATTGGATACGGGAATTGCCGTCCGACCTGTGTCGTTTGCGTGTTAGCCTGGGATGTTAAGCCCTACAACAGGGGCTGTAAATTTCGCGAGAAATGAAATACCCTCTACATCACACCTGTAATGTAGAGGGGACAAAATTCAGCACTTATAAAAATCTATCCAAGGCATCCAGTTATTTCTGTTTTTCTATTGACTTTTCACGCAAACAGATTATAATAGAACTATCGTTGCAGAATGGCTGTTTTAGAACAATTAGTTTTATAAAGGAGTATCTCTATGCCACCTAAACCGAAATATACGAAAGAACAGATCGTTGCCGCTGCCCTTGGGGTCGTATCCCGGAAAGGGATCAGTGCGCTGACAGCTAAAGAGCTGGGACATGCGCTGAATACCTCTGCCACCCCGATTTTTACTGTATTTAACTCCATGCAGGAGGTTCAGGATGAGGTGAAAAAGGCCGCTATGGCACTCTTTGAGACCTATGCACACAAAGCAGGGGGTGACATGCCTGCATTCAAGCAGGTGGGTATGCAGATGATCCTGTTTGCCAAGGAAGAACCGAAGCTTTATCAGCTGATTTTCATGGCTCAAAAAGACAATGTAAAATCATTTGATGATATTTATGCCCATCTGGGAATTGTCGCAGATGAATGTCTCCGTTCCATTGAACAGGATTACGGTTTAAACGCACAGGATGCCAAAACCCTGTTTGAGCATTCCTGGATCCACACATTTGGTATCGGCACCCTGTGCGCCACAGGGATGTGCAACTTTTCCTATGAGCGTATCTCTGATATGCTGACTCAGGATTTTACGGCAATGATGCTGATGATGAAAGTGGCCAAAGCAGGTGCGTAATATGACAGGCGAAGCAAGCATGAACTGGGTACTATGCCCGGCGTGCCACGGAAAAACAAGAACACAGATACGGCAGGACACAATCCTGAAGAACTTCCCACTGTTTTGCCCGAAATGCAAAAAGACCTTTCTTGTTTCGGCATGCAACGGAAAAACAGAATATCTGACCGATTTGAAGCCAGACGCATAGACGCAGAGCTTATACTTCCACCTTGGAGGTATAGGCTCTGCATTTTTAGAAAGGCCTGAGACACTATATTCCATAATTCATTCAATGTAATGTGAGAAAGGAAATCCATATGAAAACTTTAAATACCATCCAAACCATTTCCAAAATCGGAAAGATCCTAAGCAAGATCATTTATATATGCTGCATCATTGGTGTGGCGGGGTGTATTGTGGGCATGGTCAGCATTCCCTTTGCGGATACCGGTGTTTTAAAAATCGGCGGTGTCACAATCTCCGGCCTGATCGTAAACCGTGCCAGGATTGAACTCGCCGGTCTGTACCCACTGTTGACCGGCGCTATGATTGTCTGCATCGGTCAGTGTATCACTGCAAAGTTCGCAGAGCTTTTTTTTAAGCACGAGCTGTCAGCAGGTACCCCCTTCACCCTGTCCGGTGCAAAGGAACTGTTGCGGCTCGGAATTCTCACCATCTGTGTGCCCCTTGGCACCCTGATTGTCGCCCAGATCGTCAGCAGCATTATGGCTGCGTGGTTAGGCTGCGGTGAAACCTTCAAACTGGATGAAGGGGACAGCGTGGCGCTTGGTGTGATGTTTATCGTCCTGTCTCTTGTTTGCAAATACGGTGCGGAATCCGGTAGCGAACAGATCAAGGCGTAATTACATAATCCCCAACAAAAAGAGTCCCGGCTATAAATCCGGGACTCTTTTATTTAACAACGTCCAAACAACAGCAGAACTCAAAGGTGAAATGTCCTGAGTGTATTTTGGTATATGACATTTTCCACGACTTCCGGATCCTCATCCCGGATCTCTGCGATTTTATCAATCACAGGACGAAGTATCATGGAGGAGTTACACAGCTTTTTTCGCTGCTTTCCGCTGCACTCCAGGGTATCCAGTTCCGGCAGAACATATGGTGCATCTGTCTCTACCAAAAGGCTGGATAAGGGAACGCGTCTCACCGTATCCTGCAGCTGCTTCCCTACCTCGTCACTTCGCAGCAGAGTACCACCGATCCCCAAGGTGAATCCCAGATCCAGATATACCTGCGCCCTATGGTATTCGCCGGAAAAGCAATGTACAACGCCCCCATGGAGACGTTTTCTGTATCTTTTAAGAATTTTCAGCGCATCCCGGTCGGCCATACGGATATGGAGGATCAGGGGCAGGTTTAAACGGTCAGCCAGCCGGAGCTGATAACGAAACCAGATTTTTTGCTTCAAACGGTGCTGTTCCTTCCGTGGATGATGGTAGTCCAGCCCTGTTTCTCCGATGGCAATGATGTTGTTGTGCTCGGCCAGATATTTCAGTTTCTTTCTGTTTCCAAGACTGGTTTTGATACATCGTGTAGGATGAACCCCCAGTGCAGTCCAGGAGGAATCCGGGAACGTCCTCCCCGTTTCCAGCTGTTTTTCCAGACATTCAAACGCAATGGATGGTTCGATCCATCCGATTATGCCATTATCCCGAAGGTGCTCCACCAATTCCTGACGCTCCCCCCGGGCGATTGCATAAGTCCCGTTCTGGATATCCAGATAAAGAAAGCTGTTATCATACCGTCTGTGGGCATAGTGCGCATGAGCATCAATAATCATCTGGCCCACTCTCCTTCTGTTTCTCTAAAAGTACAGTTTATCGGCAAAAAGATTGTAGCATTTTGAGGCGTGTTTTGCAATGGTTCTAAAATGCGGAGACCCCCGGTAATTTAAGAATGAAACAAAAAGTCGCCGCAAGCTGTTGCTTGCGACGACGCGGCATTAGACTCACTTATTGATACAATGCACCTCAGATTATTGGTGCTACACCCCATTAGGTGCCAGTTGCACCTCAATCCCGTTCGTATCTCGCTCCCAATTCTGTTGATTCAGGAAATCCGGAAGCATACGCAATATACATACTATCAGTATTATTACTGACCAGTATAATCAGAGCATTCTTTCAGAAATTCAGAAGAAACAAAATAAGGGTTGTTAGAATCATCATTTTTGATAATTAAGATGGAATCATCGTCTGATGCAAGAATAGTAATCTTGTCAGTTGTTTTCAGCGTCAATTTAATTTTCTTGATTTCGGCATCTTTGGTTACTGAATATGTAGGCAATTTATTCAATTGCCTTTTCTCTTTATTATCACGATGCTTATTGGTAATGACGCTTCCAATCGCACTTCCAACAAGCATTCCACCACCGATAAACATCCCTATCAGTTTGCCTGGGCCGCCTACCTTTTTGGCGGTAGTTGTAAACCATTGATATAGTCCAAGATTATTCATAGTGCCTCCTTAGGTAAATATACTTTTTATATCGTAGTTTTGATCTCTGATAATCTGTTTACTTCCATATTTAATATGTGTTGCACACTGTTACCCATCAATAAGAATATAGCCTCAAAAACACCTTGTCAAGCAAATTGCAAAAATCATATCAAAAGAAAAATGGAGCGATTATTGGCAAGGGATAAACGGAAAACGATTAGGCTGTAAAAGTACGATTACCCCTGTAATAAAACGATTACCAGAGGGGAAGAAGGGCAAAAGTGAGGGCGTCGACTAAAATTCTGAGAGGCGAAACAGAAAAATAAAAGTAAAAAGTTTGGGATATACCCGATTTTATAGCAAAAGAATAAAAATAAGGACGTAATCTTAGATACGCTTTGTACCAATGATTACGTCCTTATATGGTGCGGGCAACAGGACTCGAACCTGCACGCTTTTGGCAGTGGAACCTAAATCCACCGAGTCTACCAATTCCACCATGCCCGCATATTCTTTTGTGCCTCAGATTTTTACACGGG
The DNA here is from genome assembly GCA_964518645.1 of uncultured Oscillospiraceae bacterium. GTDB lineage: Bacteria > Bacillota > Clostridia > Oscillospirales > Oscillospiraceae > HGM13006. Next base: position 9,843 of record CAZFGL010000035.1, read on the forward strand.
GAGGCACCCGAGGTGGAGCATTTCGCTTAACCCACATTTATAAAAACAGGCAAAGCTGTTTTTAACGAACTGATTAACCAGGATTTGATCTTCTTGTCGCTTATTCTCCAGATACAGATCTCATAAAGCTTCCCGTTCCCCAAACCAGTATAAATTCATTTCACGGAGAAATTCCTTAGTGATCTGGATCCCGACACCTTCAGCGATAACAGCATCGATCTCGCAATAAGGACAAACAGCCGTATCTTCTCCCGGAATCCATTCATGAATCTCAACCGAGTTAAAGATTTTTTCGCAGTGAAAACAACCGCATCTGGTACTTTGGGCCAACTGTTTCATATTATTTGTACAAAAACCATGTGCCGAAATTGAATCTGCCATAATGAAATCTTTCCTCATACAATTCAGTTCCCAGATATATTATCATAGTTTATCAGAAAGTGCAAATCTTTCTTGCCTTGTTATTTGACCTTTTCCGTGGTATAATTTTTCCGTCTCAGAGCGCTTCTGAGATTCGGGCTCCTCGAATCTCCGGGCTGCTCTTTGTTTTAACTATGAATCGAGGGGTTATTTATGAAATATCAGTTTGATCAGGAATTTTATAAAACATGCTTTCAGGAAATCGTCAACACCCCCAGTCCTGTTGGCTACTACCGTGAGGCTATCCCTCTGCTGAAGGGTTATGCCGACAAATTCGGGTACAGCATTTCTTTTGATAACCGTTCCACCGCATATATCACGCTGGAGGGTGAGGACAATTCCAAAACCGTTATGGTCGGTGCCCACATGAACACTCTGGGGCTGATTGTCCGTAGAATTGACGAAAACGGTATCATTCGTGTCCGTCAGTTGGGTGGCCTTAACTATCACAGCATTGAAGGCGAAACCGTAACGATCCATACCCGTGACGGCCGGTCCTATACAGGTCTTGTGACCTGCCAGTCCCATTCGGTGCATGTTTTTGACGACGCACGCACTCTGTCCCGGGATGACGATACCATGATGGTGCTTCTGGATGAAAAGGTACACTGCAAAAAGGACGTAACGGATCTGGGCATCCAGAATGGTGACGTGATCTCCATTGCCCCCCGGTGCCAGTTTACCCAGTCCGGATTCATGAAATCCAGATTCATTGACGATAAAGGCTCTGTTGCCTGCTTTATCACCATGCTGAAATATCTGAAGGACAATGATCTTCGCCCCCAATACCGTACCATCATTGCCCTGCCCTTTATGGAGGAGATCAGCCTTGGTGGAACCTATGTCCCTGCAGAGGTTTCCGAGTTCATTTCCGTTGATATTGGCCTTGTAGGGCCGGATCTGGACGGAAACGAGTATGCAGTCAGCATATGCAGCAAGGATAACGGAACCGTTTACGATTATGACCTTACCAGTCGGCTGATCGATATTGCGAAGCGTCTTGAACTGAATTATGCTGTAGATATTTATTATCACTACAGCACGGACGCAGCTGCTTCTTTGAAAGCAGGCAACAATCTAAAGGCAGCCACCTTTGGTATCGCGGTCTATTGCAGCCACGGAATGGAGCGCACCCACATGGACGGTGTTGCAAACACCATGAATCTTCTGCTGGGATACGTTCTCGGCGCATAATAAAAGCCCACAGCCGATTTTAGTAAAAAACGGCTGTGGGCTTTACCCATTCTAACAAATGATCAGGAATCGTCCCGAAATTTCAGGCGATTAGCGGTAATCATCACACATCCAATCACGCCAATTAAAATCAGAATGCCACAGAACAGCGTCGGATGCTTGTCCTCCCAACCAAGAAATCGCTGCCCAATTCCCATGACTGTAAACCCAATCGCAAGGAGCAGATATGGGAGCACCTCCCCTTTTTGTAGCTGCTTGCGATATTTTGCATTCCGATACTGTCTCGGCAGAAAAGCGGAACACCCGGCCAGGCTGAATACTGCAAACAGCAAAAAAAGGATCCCCAGAAAAATCATTGTCATCGGCTCCACCTCCTAGGTCTATTTTATCAGAAACATGCCATAGAGACAAGTAAAAACGACGGAGAAACGCGGGTTCACGCTTCTCCGCCAAATCACATATCAGAGCTGCACAGGGGGCTTGGGGATATTGATGGTACGGGCGCTGGTTTTGCCCTGAGGGGAAATCTCCCCCGCGGCAGTAAGGGAGCGCTTTGTCAGGGCAGGACCGATCAGTTCATAAACCAGAACCGAGAACAGCACCACATTCCGTACAATGGCACCATCTGCAAGAGAGGTTGCGGTGATGGCCATACCAAGGGCTACACCTGCCTGAGGCAGCAGGGTGATACCCAGATTCTTCGTAATATTTTCGCTGCAATGGGTCATTTTACAGCTTCCGTAGGCGCCGAAATACTTGCCCAGAGAACGGAAAATAATATAAACCACACCAACCAGCAGCACCATGGGATTGACCAGAACATTCAAATCCAGCTCCGCACCGGAGAGCACAAAGAACAGAATATTCAGAGGGGTCGTCCAGCTGTCCACACGCTCCATCAGCTCTTCAGAGGTCTCACAGATATTGCAGAACACGGTACCGGTCATCATGCAGACCAGCAACAGAGAGAATCCGCAGTGGATCCCGGCCACCTGGAATTCCAGCATGGAAAGGCCAACAGTTAACATAACAATTCCGACGGAGATAGACATGCGCTTACTGCGGGAGTGGAAGAACCGCTCGATCACATGCAGCACCCACCCCATAAACGCACCCAGCGCAATGGAGATCACAATCTCGATCACAGGCTCAAGGACAATACCCGCAATACTGACACTCCCCTGCTCCAGCGCTTTTGCAATGCCAAAGGATGCGGAAAACAGCATCAGGCCAACTGCATCGTCGATGGCAACCACCAACAGCAGCAGCTTCGTCAGAGGGCCGTCGGCCTTATACTGCTTGACCACCATCAATGTAGCAGCCGGAGCCGTAGCGGAGGCAATGGCACCCAGGGTAATGGCAGCGGGCAGGGACAGCACATGGGGCATGACAAAATGCAGGGCAATCAAGGCGATGTCTACGAAAACCGTGGTGACCACAGCCTGAAGAATGCCTACGGTGATTGCCTGACGGCCCATGGCCTTCAGCTGCACAAGACGGAACTCGTTGCCGATCACAAAAGCAATAAATCCCAGCGCCAGCTGGGTGATAATGCTGAAGCCTTCCACCTGCTCAAGGGACTGGAACCCCAGGCCTTCGATCCCCAGCATGCCGATGCAGAAGGGGCCGAGAATCAGACCGGCCACCAGATAGGCAGTCACCGCCGGAAGATTGACCTTTTTCGCCAGACGGGACATGAGCAGGCCGCCTAAAATGGCAACGGCCAGACAAATTAAGAACACTTCCATTTTATTATATACCTCTTTTCCTTTTCAAACAAACATCATAGCATGTAATATCCTTTTTCGCAAGGGATGTTCTTATTCAGGAAAAAGAGTTGTCGAAACAGCACAAAAAGCTGTGGCTAAGCCACGGCTTTTTGTTAAGTATTCTCAGCGGAATACAGTCATATTTTCATCGTAAATCTCGACCCGGTGGGAATAATAGAAATCCGGAACACAATCCGGCAAATATCGTTCAACTGCCGCGATGAGATACTGGGGATTCAGGGAAGGATTCTGTGCGCAGAGCATGGCCTGGATCTCAAGTTCCTGCTCGGAGATTCGGGCAATATACAGATTTTCAATCATGGGCTTTATATCCGTATCGGTCATGCCTTTTTTGGACTTCTTCTCTATGACGATTTCACGGCGGGCAAACAGCTGGCGCAGATTTTCAAGCTGACCGTCCCCTACCCCGTTGTCATATTCAAGACGGATGCTGTACTGAAGATATTTTAAATTCTTCGGTTTTTTATCGCTCTCATACGCGGAGATGATCCGTATCCCAGCCGGGAAAAAGGGATTCAGCAGTTCCGGGAGGGTTTCGAGGGGGACATTTTCATCCAGAAGTTCAAAATCCAGAAGTTCACACTGGCTGCTGACACCCAGAGACAGGGGCAGCGCAATGGAAACATAGGCTCTGGGACTCATTCCCTGCGTAAACTTTAGATGAAGCCCTGCACGCTGGAAGATCCGGGGGAACATGGCCATCAGATCCAGATGGGAGATATAAATCGCTTTTCCGCTCTTCTCAAACAGCAGTCTATTCATCGCATTTACCTCCCTGATACAAGAGATTTGCACCGCAGCCGGTACACTGTTTCCGGCAATCAGGGGTGATCTCAGAACGATAGGCAGCCTTACGTTCACGCCAGAAGAACTTTTTCGGGATTCCAATGGAAACGGTCTCCCAGGGGAACAACTCATTTTCATCTCTCTCCCGCTGAGCATACCACTCAGGATCTACTCCACAATCCTGAAATGCCTGCATCCACTTGTCCATCTGGAAATAGTCAGACCAGCCGTCCATTTTACAGCCCAGCTGGTGAGCACGGAGCAGCACATCACAGAGCTTCCGGTCACCACGGCACAGAACTGCCTCCAGCATACTAAGATCCGAGGGATGATAATTGTACTGGATGCTGCGGCCTTTAATATGGGACTTGAGCAGATGGCACCGGCGGAGATATTCATCCGGAGTGATCTGCTTCTCCCACTGGAAGGGCGTTCCGTTTTTCGGCACGAAGAAGGAAGTGGAAATGGTAATGGTAACCCCTCTTGCCCGATTCGGGGTGTTTTCACGCCACACCTGCCAGACCTTATTTGCAAGCTCAGCGATGGCAATTACATCTTCATCCGTCTCCGTGGGCAGTCCCAGCATGAAATACAGCTTCACCTTGCTCCACCCGCCCTGGAAGGCTGTGGCGCAGGAACGGAGAATGTCCTCCTCCGTAACGTTTTTGTTAATGGCATCCCGGAGTCGCTGACTTCCTGCCTCAGGTGCAAAAGTAAGGCCGCTTTTACGAACTTTCTGTACCTTCTGCATCAGTTCCACAGAAAAGTTGTCCGCACGGAGAGAGGGCAGGCTCAGATTGATCCCTCTGGGAATGCAGTAATCCAGCATTTTATCTGCAAACTCACTCAGATGCTTATAATCCGAGGTGGAAAGGCTGGACAGGGTGATCTCATCATACCCGGAATTCTCAAGGCTCTTTACCGCAAGCTCATAAAGCCGCTGGGGTGATTTGGCACGGACGGGTCGATAACAGAAACCAGCCTGACAGAACCGGCAGCCACGGATACAGCCCCGGAACAGCTCCAGCACAGTCCGGTCATGGATGATCTGGGTGGAAGGAACAATGGTATCCGTGGGATAATAGGCCTCGTCCATGTTCTGCACGATCCGTTTTACCACGGTTTCAGGCGCTCCGTTCAGGGGAATGATCTCCTTCAGAGTGCCGTCTTCATGATAAGTATGTTCATAGAAGGACGGTACATATACCCCGGGGATATTAGAGACTCTAGTCAGGAACTCTTTTCTGGTAATCCCATCCCGTTTTGCCTGACGGTAGCACTCCACGATCTCAACGTTCAGATCCTCCCCTTCACCGATCACGCAGAAATCCAGAAAATCGGCCATGGGTTCAGCATTATATACACTGGTGCCACCGGCGAAAACCATGTTTTTCAGGCTGTCGCCCCGGTCAGCAGACTTCAGGGGAACTCCGCCCAGTTCCAGCATATTCAGCACATTGGAATATGCCATTTCATAGCCGATGGAAAAGGCGATCATGTCAAATTCATACATGGGATCATGGCTTTCCAGGGCCCACAGGGGAAGATTATGCTTGCGCATCTCCTCTTCCATGTCACCCCAGGGGGCAAACATTCTTTCGCACCAGACTCCCTCCATCTGATTCATCAGACCGTAGAGAATCCGGAGCCCCAGATTGGACATACCGATCTCATAGGTATCCGGAAAGCAAAATGCCATACGGATCTCCATCTGAGATTTGTCCTTAATAATCTCGTTGTACTCACCACCGGTATAGCGGGAAGGTTTCTGCACCCGGGGGAGAATTCTGTTAATTAAATCAGTCATAAAGCGATCCTTTACTTATATTTATACCGTGCAACCACCTGTCCCCCGTCGTTCCACACACGGCCGTCACCGGAGGCCAGCAGATCCCCGTAAAAATCCATGGCAACTTCAATTGCTGCATCGTCAGAGGGGGTTTCACCGGTCATGGTCTCAGGGTCAAAGGGGAAAATCTGATACTTTTTCATCATTTCATCCACCGGATACCCGCACCCGGGGCAGCTGGTGGCACGGTCAGAAATCTGTCTGCCGCATTCAGGACATGTAATCAACATGAGACATCACTCCAATAATTATTTCACTATATTATATCGCCTGAAACGGGGAAGGTCAAGAAAAACCCCCGGGGACAGGTTTCTCCATTTCCATATGGAAATTTCCATCTCATTCTGGTATACTATTGGGAGATTACAGGATAGGACAGATCTGAATGAAACGACTTGTCATAGGAATTCTGGCACATGTAGACGCCGGAAAAACCACCCTCAGTGAGGGGCTTTTATATACAGCAGGTACTTTGAAGAAAATCGGCCGTGTGGACCACGGGGATACCTTTCTGGATACGGACGCACAGGAGCGCCAGCGCGGGATCACCATATTCTCCAAGCAGGCTTTTCTGACACTCCAGGATACGGAATTCACCATTGTGGACACCCCCGGGCATGTGGATTTCTCCCCGGAGATGGAGCGGACGCTGCAAATTCTGGATTATGCCATTCTGGTGATCAGCGGTACGGACGGCGTACAGAGCCATACGGATACCCTCTGGAAGCTTCTGAGACGGCATAATATCCCCACATTCCTGTTTATTAATAAAATGGATCTTGCGATTCACTCCCGTGAGGAGCTGGTGGAGGAGCTGCAAAGCAAGCTCAGCGACCGGTGTGTGGATTTCACAGGCGGTCTGGAGTCAGATTCTGCGCAGGATGCCCTTGCCATGTGCCGGGATGATCTGATGGAGGAATACCTGAGCGGGGGCGCAGTTAACCGTGAAACATTGAACGATGCCATCGCAGATGCAAGTGTATTCCCCTGCTTCTTTGGTTCTGCCCTGAAAATGGAGGGAGTAGACACGTTCCTTGCGGGACTTGACACCTATACCTGTGAGAAGGAATATCCGGAGGACTTTGGGGCACGGGTTTATAAAATTTCCCGGGACGATCAGGGAAACCGGCTTACCTTTTTCAAAATAACCGGTGGCCGCTTAAACGCAAAAACCGTGCTGGACGGCGAAAAGATCAACAGTCTCCGGCGGTATTCCGGAGAGAAATACACCACCATCCAGCAGGCACCCCCGGGCAGTATCTGCGCGGCCACAGGACTGAATAAAACTGCCCCGGGAATGGGATATGGCTTTGAGGAAACGGACGAGGTGTGGTCACAGCAGCCGGTTATGACCTATAAGGTTGAGCTTCCTGACGGATATGATATTCACCGGGCGCTGACAAATTTAAGACGGCTTCAGGAGGAGGAACCCCAGCTCCATGTGACCTATAACGAGGGACTTCGAGAGATCCGTGTGCAGCTTATGGGACAGGTTCAGCTGGAGATTCTTCATTCTCTGCTGAAAACCCGGTTCGATATGGACGTATCCTTCTCCGCAGGCAGTATCATCTATCTGGAGACCATTGAAAATACGGTAGAAGGGGTGGGGCATTTCGAGCCCCTGCGCCATTATGCAGAGGTTCATCTGCTGATGGAGCCTGCCCCCAGAGGAAGCGGTCTCTCCTTCGCCACGGATGTAAGCGAAAATGAGCTGGATCGAAACTGGCAGAGGCTGATACTGACCCATCTGGAAGAAAAGACCCATCTGGGTGTTCTGGCCGGCTGTCCCATTACGGACATGCATATTACTCTGGTCGCCGGAAAAGCACATCTGAAGCATACTGAGGGAGGCGACTTCCGTCAGGCGACTTATCGTGCCCTGCGGCAGGGATTGATGGAAGCCAAAAGCGTCCTTCTGGAACCATGGTATACATACAGGCTGGAGCTTCCCCTGGACGCAGTGGGACGGGCAATGGCGGATCTGGAGCGTATGCACGGTTCTTTCCAGCAGGAGGAAACCACCGGTGACATGACTGTACTCACCGGCTCCGCCCCGGTCGCCCAGATGCAGGATTATCCCCGGGAGATCGCCGCCTATACCAAAGGCCGGGGGCGGATCTCCTGCGCTCTGGGTGGATATGCCCCCTGTCATAATCAGTCTGAGATTCTGAATGAGATCGGATA
>CAZFGL010000036.1:0-18037 GCA_964518645.1 uncultured Oscillospiraceae bacterium
AAGGCGGTGTTCCTATGATTATTACCATTGGCAGACAGTACGGTTCCGGCGGCAAAGAGATCGGTGAAAAGGTTGCCCAGCGTTTGGGATACACCTTCTATGATAAGGAGATCCTCACCATGGCTGCCGAGGAAAGCGGTTTTTCCGCTGCTGCCATGCAGCATTATGATGAAAAGCCCTCCGGCTCCCTGATCTACAGCCTGTATATGACCGGAACGGCCACGGCGGATACCCTTCCTCTGAATCAGCAGCTGGCCTTTGCCCAGTTCAATGTGATCAGGAAGGTGGCACAGAGCGACAATTGCGTGATCGTTGGCCGCTGTGCGGATTATATCCTCCGGGAGAAGAAGAATCTGGTGACTGTGTTCCTCCACGCCCCCATGGAGCATCGGGTGGAGCGGGTCATGAAGGCACAGGGGGGCAGCAATCCGACTCTGGCGGAAAAGGCCATTAAAAAGGCGGATAAGGCCCGTGCGGAGTACTATAACTTCTTTACACATAAAAAGTGGGGCGAGGCTGGAAGCGCCATGCTTTCCGTAGATACCTCCATGCTGGATACGGACGGGATCGCGGCGCTGATTGCTGACGCGGTGACCATGATCCAGAGAAACAGATAAATGTCATTGTACGGAGGCGGGCGCATCCCGGTGCGCCCGCCTCTTTGCTGTGGGAAAGGAATGAAATTATGAGACCATTGCTTTTGGCACTGGATCTGGACGATACAACGCTGGATCGGGAGTCCCGGCTTTCATCGGGAAACCGGGAGGCCTTACTGCGGGCGGCGGAAATGGGGATCCAGCTGGTGATCGCCTCCGGACGTGCCTTTGACACCCTGCCCCGGGAGCTGGTGGAATTCCCCGGTGTCCATTATGCCATATGCAGCAACGGGGCCACCGTTTGCGAGACGGCTACCGGCCGAACCATGCTCCGCAGGACGCTGCCGCCCCGGGCGGTGGATGAGATCCTGCGTCTGACAGAGGGGGCGGGGATCACCTATGAGGCCTTTGTGGAGGGACGTGCCTACTGCGACCGGGAGTATATTGCCCACCCGGAGGCATATGGGGCGGATGGGGCCACCGCTGCCTATGTACGGTCGGCCCGGCGGCCTGTGGAAAATATTACGGATTTTATCCGGAAACACCGACAGGAGCTGGAGGCGGTGGATCTGGTGGTGCGTTCCCCGGAGCAGAAACGGGCTATGACAGAATTGATGGGTCAGGTGGATGATATTTACATAACATCCTCTGCGCCCCGGCTGGTGGAGCTTTCCCACCGGGACTGTGGCAAGCACCGGGCCCTGGAGTTTCTCTGTACCCGGCTGGGGATTCCCCAGGAGGGGGTCGTGGCCTTCGGCAACGGGGACAACGACCGGGAGATGCTGGCCTGGGCCGGTGTAGGTGTGGCGGTGGCAAACGGCACGCCTCTCTGTCGGGATGCGGCGGATATGATCACCGGGAACCACTGGGAGGACGGTGTGGCAGCGGCACTGGAAAAACTGCTTTATATACCGGAGAAGGGGTGATTATGCAGAAATACAGGGAAATATTCATGTATATGCAATAAAAACTGGATATATTCATAGTTTTGTGGATATTGTCAAAATAAAATTGGCTTTTCATGCATTATTATGCAACTTGAAGATTGCGCAAAGGGAAAATCTGTGGTATCATACATCCACAATGAATTATATGAAGCAAAACGCTTTAGTACATAGGAGGAAGCAATCATGGCTCAGAAAGAAATCAAAAAAGTAGTTCTCGCCTATTCCGGCGGACTGGATACATCCATTATCATTCCCTGGCTGAAGGAAAACTACGGCAATCCCGAGATCATCGCCGTTTCCGGTGACGTGGGACAGGGCACCGAGCTGGACGGTCTGGAGGAAAAGGCCATCAAGACCGGCGCAAGCAAGCTCTATGTGGAGGATCTCACCGATGAAATGGTGGACGATGTAATCATTCCCTCCATGATGATGGGTGCCAAGTATGAGGACTATCTGCTGGGTACTGCCTTCGCACGGCCCATTATCGCAAAGCGACTGGTGGAGATCGCCAAGGCTGAGGGCGCTGACGCCATCGCCCATGGCTGCACCGGCAAGGGCAACGATCAGGTTCGGTTCGAGCTGGCTATCAAGCGGTTTGCTCCGGAGATGACCATCATTGCTCCCTGGCGTGAGTGGGACATCAAGGGCCGTGACGAGGAGATCGACTATGCCGAGGCACACAACGTTCCTCTGAAGATCTCCCGTGAGACCAACTACAGCAAGGACAAGAACCTGTGGCATCTGAGTCATGAGGGTCTGGATCTGGAGGATCCCACCAACGAGCCTCTGTATGACAAGCCCGGCTTCCTTGAGATGGGCGTTTCCCCCGCAATGGCTCCCGACGAGGCCACCTATGTGACCCTTGATTTTGAAAAGGGCTGGCCTGTGGCAGTGGACGGCGTCAAGATGAAGGCATCTGACGTGATCCGGAAGCTGAATGAGCTGGGCGGCGCCAACGGCATCGGCCTGCTGGATATTGTGGAAAACCGGCTGGTAGGTATGAAGGACCGGGGCGTTTATGAGACTCCCGGCGGCACCATCCTGTACCGGGCCCACGAGGTTCTGGAGATGATCACTCTGGACAAGGACACCAAGCACATGAAGACCAAGCTGGCAGTGGATTTTGCTGACCTTGTTTACAACGGTAAGTGGTTCACCCCCCTCCGGGAGGCGCTGCAGGCATTTGCAGTGGACACCCAGAAGTATGTTACCGGTACCGTAAAGCTGAAGCTTTATAAGGGCAACATCATTACCTCCAGCGTATCTTCTCCCTGTACTCTTTATTCCGAAAATCTGGTCACCTTCGAGGAGAGTGACTACGATCAGAAGGATTCTCAGGGCTTTATCAACCTGTGGGGTCTTCCCGATAAGGTTCAGGCACTGCGGGAGGCAGGCAAGCTTTAATGAAACCCACCGGCAGGAGAAGGCTTGTCCTCCTCCTGCCGTCTTTCCTTTTCGACGACAACACCGTGAAAACAACTATGGTTTAAAGGAGCAACACTTATGAAATTATGGGCAGGACGGTTCCAGAAGGAAACCGACACCTTGGTAAACGATTTTAACTCTTCCATCACCTTTGACGCTCGGCTTTACCGGCAGGATATTCAGGGCTCCATCGCCCATGCCACCATGCTGGGACGGCAGGGGGTCATTACCCAGGAGGAAGCAGAGGATATTATTGAAGGCCTGAAGGCCATTCTTGTGGATATTGAAAACGGTCAGGTGGAGTTCTCCATGGAGAACGAGGACATCCACATGAACGTGGAGGCACTGCTCACCAGCCGGATCGGTCAGGACGGCAAGCGGCTCCATACCGGCCGTTCCAGAAACGATCAGGTGGCAGTGGACTTCCGGCTCTATGTGAAGCAGGAGATCCCCAAGATCATTAAAATGTTGCTGGATTTCCAGAAGGTTCTGGTAAACAAGGCGAAGGAAAACACCCAGACGGTCATGCCCGGCTACACACATCTTCAGCGGGCACAGCCCACCACCTTTGCCCATTTCATGATGGCCTACGCCAACATGCTCCGGAGAGATATTACCCGGCTGGAGGACTGCATGGAGCGGATGGACGAGTGCCCTCTGGGTGCCGGTGCTCTGGCTACCTCCTCCTACCCTCTGGACCGTGCGTTCACTGCCCAGATGCTGGGCTTCCGGAAGCCCACGGAGAACTCCATGGATTCCGTATCTGACCGTGACTTTGCCCTGGAGTTCCTCTCCGCCTGCTCCATTCTCATGATGCACCTGTCCCGGTTCTCTGAGGAGATCATTCTCTGGTCCTCCTGGGAGTTCAAGTTTGTGGAGATGGACGATGCCTATTCCACCGGCTCCTCCATTATGCCCCAGAAGAAGAACCCGGACGTTGCAGAGCTGGTTCGTGGTAAGACCGGCAGAGTCTATGGCTCTCTGATCACCCTGCTCACCGTTATGAAGGGTCTGCCCCTTGCCTATAACAAAGACATGCAGGAGGATAAGGAACCTGTATTCGACGCCATTGATACGGTGGAGATGTGTATCCCCGTATTCTCTGCCATGATTAAGACCATGACCGTACTGCCCAAGAACATGAGCCGGGCAGCCTCCGGCGGCTTTATCAATGCCACCGACTGCGCCGACTACCTGACCCGTAAGGGCATGCCCTTCCGGGAGGCATATATGATCGTGGGACGGCTGGTGAACAACTGCATCAAGTCCGGTGATACACTGGATACCCTGACCCTGCGGGACTTCCGGGCAGTTTCCGGCCTGTTCGATGCAGATATTTATGATGCGCTGGCACTCAAGACCTGCGTCAATGAGAGAAAGGTTTACGGCGGCCCTGCGGAGACCGAGGTGCTGCGGCAGATCAGCTATATCGAGGACTTTGTGACGGAGCATGAGGCCATGCTTCCTGCTGACGGAGAATAAGCGATGAAAAAGGTTTTTATTGACGGACGTGCCGGTACCACCGGCCTCCAGATCGAAGGCCGGATGGGTCTGCGGGAGGATGTGACCCTGATCCAGCTGCCGGAGGAACTGAAAAAGGATCCCTCCGCCCGGAAGGATGCCATCAATTCTGCGGATTATGTGTTCCTGTGCCTGCCGGACAGTGCAGCTGTGGAGGCAGTGGGAATGCTGGAAAACAGCACCACCCGGATCATAGACGCATCCACCGCCCACAGAACAAATCCTGCGTGGGCCTACGGCTTTCCGGAACTGAGCAAACAGCACCGGGAGAAGATCCAGAAGGCTCAGCTGGTGGCAAATCCCGGCTGCCACGCCACCGGGTTTATTTCTCTGGTGTACCCGCTGGTGCAGATGGGCATTCTCCCGGGGGATTATCCCATCGCCGCACACAGCCTTACCGGTTATACCGGCGGCGGTAAGAAGATGATCGGGGAATATGAGTCTCCGGAGCGGGACGTGGAGTACGACTCCCCCCGGCACTACGGTCTCAGCCTCTCCCACAAGCACATCCCCGAGATGATGCAGGTGTGTGGCCTGACCCGGAAGCCTATCTTCTGCCCCATTGTCTGTGATTTTCCTCAGGGCATGCTGGTGACCGTCCCTCTGGAACTGGATATGCTTCAGAAGAAGATGACCCTCACCGGTCTGCGGGATGCCTTCGGAGATTTCTATGCCGGAGAGAGAAACATCCATGTGATGCCCGTTATGGGCGAGGGTGTCCTGAAGGGTGGCTGCCTGGGCAGCAACAATGTGGTGGGCAGCAACGATCTGAACATCTTTGTCTGCGGCAACGAAGAGCAGGCCATTGTCTGCGCCCAGTTTGACAATCTGGGCAAGGGCGCTTCCGGTGCCGCTGTGCAGAACCTGAATATTATGATGGGTGTGGACGAGAATTACGGACTGTGATACAATAAAAAGATAAAATACAGTCCGAAAGAGGGATGAAAAATGGCCGCAAAGAAGCGGAAAGATTATCTGGACATTGCCAAGGGCATCGCTATGCTGTGGATCATTTCGGTGCATGCCGACGGCGCCCCCTATACCGGCACCGTGGGATATGTACTGCTGATTCCCCTGTTCTTCCTTACCGCAGGCTTCCTGTGGAAAGATCGGGATCAGCCCATGGGAGAACAGCTGAAAAAGCGGGCAAAGCCCCTGCTGAAGCCCTATTTTCTGTATAATGCGGGGCTGTTTGTGCTGTATATCATAGACTGGATCCCCTATGTGATTCCCCAGACCCGGGAGACTGCCCGGCAGATCCTGAAGCATATTTTCGGAATTCTCTATTCCGAGGGTGTGATCCTCTTCTCTGATACCACCCCCTCCCTCCACTTCTTTACGGTGTATAATTACCCCCTCTGGTTCCTCACCGCCATGGTGACGGCCTCGGCCGCCTTCCTGCTGCTGCTGAAGCTCCGCAGGAAATACGGCTGCCCCTTAAAGGCCATGATTCTCCCCTGTCTGCTGATAACGGTGCTGGTGAATCACCTGCCCCTGCGGCTGCCCTGGAATATGAGCAACTGTTTCCTGGCGGCGGCGCTGATGGCGGCAGGCTACGGCATCAATCAGGTGGGACTGCTGGACAGACAGTGGAAGCATCCCCTTCTGGAGGCGCTGTGCTATCTGGGGGGAGCGGCTGCGGTGGTGTGTATCGGTATCTGGAACGATGCCATGAGCACCTCCATGCTGATGAGCGCCTACGGCCCCCACGGGGACTGGGGTGTGCTGATCTACTTCGTGGGCGGTGTGATCGGCCCCTGTGTCATGCTCCGGCTGTGCCGGTTCCTGGAGGGAACCAGGATCTCGAAGCTGTTTATGACTCTGGGACAGAATACCATCCCCATTCTGGCGCTCCACCGAACCATCATTACTTATTATAACCGGATCTGGAGCCACCTGTTCGGGGCACAGCCGGCTCTTTCCACCCCGGAATGGTTCCTGTTTTCCGTTCCCCGGCTGGTGCTGGCGGCGGCAGGTTCCATGGGACTTGTGTATCTGGGACGGTTTATTTATCAGAAAGTGAAACAATAAATTGCCTTTGTGTTGGAGGTTTTAATATGAAAATCATTTCCGGCGGCGTAACTGCCGCAAAGGGATTCCGGGCTGCCGGTGTCCATGCCGGTGTCAAGGCCGGTTCCTCTCCCGAAAAGAACGATCTGGCCATGATCCTCTGCGATACAGAGGCCAATGCTGCCGGCGTTTACACCATGAACCGGGTCAAGGCTGCCCCCATCTATGTGACCATGGAGCATCTGGAAAACGGCACCGCCAGAGGCGTGATCGCCAACTCCGGCAACGCCAATGCCTGCGCACCTATGGGTCATGAGAACGCTGTGAAAATGTGTCAGGCTGCTGCTACGGCCACTGGTCTTGACGAGAGCGACTTTATTGTTGCCTCCACCGGCGTGATCGGCCAGACCATCAATGTGGAGGTCATTGAGCAGGCAGTTCCTACTCTGGCCTCCCTCCTGAGCCGGGACGGTTCCATGGAGGCTGCAAAGGCCATTATGACCACGGATACCCGCTCCAAGGAGATCGCTGTTTCCTTTGAGATCGGCGGCCATGAGGTGCGTCTGGGCGGTATCGCCAAGGGCTCCGGCATGATCCATCCCAACATGGGTACCATGCTCTGCTTCCTGACCACCGACTGCGCCATTTCCTCCGATGTGCTTCAGGATGCACTGTACTCCGTCACCAAGGAGACTTTCAACCGTGTTTCCGTGGACGGTGATACCTCCACCAATGACATGTGCTGCATTCTCGCCTCCGGTGCCGCAGAGAACGAGCTGATCGACTGGAAGAGCGAGGAATACGATGTGTTCCTGGGTGCGCTGAAATATGTCTGCACCGAGCTCGCCAAGAAGATCGCAGGAGACGGCGAGGGTGCCACCAAGCTGGTGACCTGCACCGTGTCCGGCTCCCGCAGTGACGAGGCCGCTGAAAAGCTGGCCATGGAAGTGATCCGCTCCTCTCTGGTGAAGGCTGCCATGTTCGGTGCAGATGCCAACTGGGGCCGTGTACTGTGTGCCATGGGCTATTCCAAGGCCCCCTTCCGTCCCGAGTATGTGGACGTGGCCTTTGCGTCCAAGGCAGGCACTGTGCAGGTGTGCAAGGCCGGTGAAGGACTTGCCTTTGACGAGGATCTGGCAAAGCAGGTGCTCTCCCAGCCCGAGGTGGAGATTCTGGTGAACGTCAACGAGGGCGAACACACCGTGACCGCATGGGGCTGCGACCTTACCTATGACTATGTAAAGATCAACGGAGATTACAGAACTTGATCCCCTGTGGATCCTAAAATCAATCCTAACGAAAGGCGGCCCGAACAGATATGAGTCTTTCCATTATGGACAGAGCCAAGGTGTTAAATGAGGCCCTTCCCTATATTCAGGCATACAGCGGAAAAACCATTGTGGTAAAATACGGCGGTAACGCCATGATCAGCGAAAATCTCCGCCGGGCGGTGATCTCCGACATTGTGCTGCTCCATCAGGTGGGCATGCAGGTGGTCGTGGTTCACGGCGGTGGCCCGGAGATCTCCTCCATGCTGAAAAAGATCGGCAAGGAGGGAAAGTTCGTCAACGGTCTGCGGTATACTGACGACGAGACCATGGACATTGTCCAGCAGATACTCTGCGGCAAGGTGAACAAGGATCTTGTGGCGCTGATCGACGAGTACGGCGGAAAGGCCGTGGGTATTTCCGGTATGGACAGCAGACTCATTGAGGCGGTGCGCCGGACTGACGACGATTATGGCTTCGTGGGGGACATTACCGCTGTGAATGCCCAGCCCATTAACGACCTGCTGGTGGCAGGCTATATCCCCGTGGTCTCCACGGTAGCCGCCGGTGCGGACGGAGCCAAATGCTACAATATCAATGCAGATACTGCCGCTGCCCAGGTGGCTGCCGCACTGGGCGCAGAAAAGCTGATTATTCTGACCGACGTGCTGGGTCTGCTCCGAGATGTGAATGACCCGGAGACCCTGATCTCCAAGTGCCGGGTGTCCGAGGTTCCGGTGCTGGTGAAGGAGGGCGTGATCTCCGGAGGCATGATCCCCAAGCTTCAGTGCTGTGTGGAGGCGGTGCGCCGGGGTGTCTCCCGGGCACATATTCTGGACGGCAGAATTGCCCACTCCGTGCTGATCGAACTGCTCACCGATGCCGGTGTCGGCACCATGATCTATTAATTCTCAAGGCAGGGGGAGCGCACCTGCGTGCGCTCCCCCTCGATATATTCCGAAAGGGTGATCCCGTATGACAAGCAAAGAGCTGATGAATCTGGACGCTTCCTGCGTGATGCAGACCTATGGCCGGTTCCCTGTGGCCATTGACCACGGCGAAGGCGCCACGCTGTACTCTCCCGAGGGGAAGGCGTACATAGATTTTGCCTCCGGTATTGGTGTAAACTGTCTGGGCTACGGCAACCAGAAGTGGCTGGAGGCAGTCACGGCCCAGGCCGGAAAGCTGGCACATCTGTCCAATCTCTATTATTCCGAGCCTTATATCAAGCTGGCACAGCAGCTTACAAGTCGCACCGGTATGAAGCGTGCTTTCTTCGCCAACGGCGGCGGTGAGGCCAACGAGGGCATGATTAAGCTGTGCAGAAAGTATTCCTTTGACAAGTACGGCAAGGGACGCAGCACCATTATCACCCTGAAGGATTCCTTCCACGGACGTACCATCACGACCCTTACCGCTACCGGTCAGGATGTGTTCCATCAGTATTTCTTCCCCTTTACCGAGGGCTTCCAGTATGCCGATGCCAATGATCTGGATTCTGTAAAGGCGCTGGACGACGGAACTGTCTGCGCCGTTATGGTGGAAGTGGTACAGGGCGAGGGCGGCGTTTTGCCCCTGACCGGGGAATTTGTCACCGGGCTCGCAGAGCTTTGCCGGGAGAAGGACTGGCTTCTGGCAGTGGACGAGGTGCAGACCGGCGTAGGCCGTACCGGTTCCCTGTTTGCCTTCCAGCAGTATGGGATCATGCCGGATGTAATGTCCTTTGCAAAGGGCATCGGCGGCGGTCTCCCTCTGGCCGGTATTCTGGCCGGGGAAAAGACAGAGATGGTCTTTACACCCGGTACCCATGCAACCACCTTCGGCGGAAATCCGGTGTGCTGTGCCGGTGGCCTGAGCGTGCTGGAACAGCTGGATGAAGAGATGCTGGCCTCCGTCCGGGAAAAGGGGGCCTATCTGAAGGCGGAGATCGAAAAGATCCCCCAGGTGGAGACTGTAAGAGGTCTGGGTATGATGCTGGGTGTCTGCCTGAAGGAGGGGCTGGATTACAGCGCCAAGGTCAGCCAGATGCTGGAGGCAGGACTTATGTGCCTGACCGCTGGCCACGGCACCATCCGTCTGCTGCCTCCCCTTGCCATTTCCTATGAGGAGATGGATCAGGGCATTGCCATTATGAAGCAGGTGCTGGGCGCATGAAAAAGGATTTTCTGAAGCTGATGGATCTCACCCGGGATGAGATCTTTGATCTGCTGGATCTGGCGGATCAGCTGAAATATGACCAAAAGCATGGGATCTCCCACAAAAAGCTGGAGGGAAAGGTTCTGGCCATGATCTTCGCCAAGAACTCCACCCGTACCCGTGCGTCCTTTGAAACGGGGATGTTCCAGCTGGGAGGACACGCCATGTATCTGACCCGGGAGGACACCCAGATGGGACGGGGAGAGCGGGTGGAGGATACCGCCCGTACCCTGAGCCGGTACTGTGATGGCATTATGATCCGTACCTATGAGCAGGAGACACTGGAGACCCTTGCCAGGTATGCAACCGTTCCTGTGATCAACGGCATGACAGACTTTTCCCACCCCTGTCAGGCGCTGGGGGATCTGATGACCATCCGGGAGCGGAACCCGGTGCTGGAACAACAGAAGCTCTGCTTTGTGGGGGACGGAAACAACGTCTGCGCCAGCCTGATCGTGGGGGCACTGAAGGTGGGCATGGAGGTGTCCCTGGCCTGCCCGGAGGGGTATGAGCCTCCGGCGGAGATTCTGGAATTTGCCCGGCAGTATGGGGATCACTTCTCCATTCACCGGAGCCCCGCAGAGGCAGCATTCAATGCGGATGTGGTCTATACCGACGTGTTCGTGTCCATGGGACAGGAGGCGGA
This sequence comes from uncultured Oscillospiraceae bacterium, assembly GCA_964518645.1. Lineage (GTDB taxonomy): Bacteria > Bacillota > Clostridia > Oscillospirales > Oscillospiraceae > HGM13006. The sequence goes on from CAZFGL010000036.1 coordinate 10,610, forward strand.
ACGGGAAACCCGGATGAAGGTCTTTGGAACGGTCTATCAGGTGAATGATGAACTGCTGACCCATGCGGCACCGGAGGCCATGGTGCTCCACTGCCTGCCCGCCCGGCGGGATGAGGAGATCACCGGGGCGGTCTTTGAAGCCCATGCGGATGAGATCTTTACCCAGGCGGAAAACCGGCTCCATGCCCAGAAGGCTGTTCTGTGCAGACTGTTGGGGTAATGTTGTAAAGGAATATTCATTATATTCATTCATTTTTGTGAATATCAATGAATATTAAAAAGTTTTTATGCATACTCTTGCATTCTTTTTGCGAGGGTGCTATAATCGGATCATCAAAGAAAACGTAAAAGACAAGTTTTTTGAAGGGATGATTTGTTATGAAGAAAATTCTTGCACTGCTTCTTGCAGCAATGATGGTGCTGGGCATGGCAGCCTGCGGCACCAGCGAGGCTTCCGCTCCCGCTGAAAATGCTTCCGCCGCTGAGAGCGCTGCGGCTCCCGCTGAGAACGCTTCCGCAGCTGAGGCTGCTGAGGCCACCGGCATGACCGTGGTAGAGGGTACCCTGACCATGGCTACCAACGCTTACTTCCCCCCCTATGAGTACTATGAGGGCAGCGAGATCGTGGGCATCGACGCTGAGATCGCTCAGGCAGTTGCTGATAAGCTGGGCCTGACTCTGGTGATCGAGGACATGGAGTTTGACTCCATTATCACCGCTGTTCAGAGCGGCAAGGCTGACATGGGTCTGGCCGGCATGACCGTTACTGAGGACCGTCTCAAGAACGTCAACTTCTCCGATACCTACGCTACCGGCATCCAGTCCGTTATCGTGAAGGAAGACAGCGGCATCACCTCTCTGGATGATCTGAGCGGCAAGCTGATCGGTGTTCAGCTGGGCACCACCGGCGACATCTATGCGACTGACGATTTCGGCGCTGATTTCGTTGAGCAGTACAACAAGGGCAATGACGCTGTTTTGGCTCTGGTTTCCGGCAAGATCGACGCTGTTATCATTGACAACGAGCCTGCAAAGAACTATGTTGCAGCCAACGAGGGTCTGGTAATTCTGGACACCGAGTATGCAGTGGAGGATTATGCCGCTGCCATCAACAAGGATAACACCGCTCTGGTAGAGGCTGTGAACGGCGCTCTGGCTGAGCTGAAGGCTGACGGCACTCTGGATGCCATCATTGCCAAGTATATCCCTGCTGAGTAATTAACCACACAGAAATACTCCATATCCACAGAGCATGGAATGCCCTGTGGATATGGTCTGTTATCCCGCCTGAATGAAAGGAGCGAATTTCGCGCCCATGGCTGAATTGAAACAAAAATTTATACAGGATTTTATTGAGAAAGAGCGCTGGCGTTTTATTACGGACGGCCTGAAAACCACCCTGATCGTCACTGCGCTGGCTCTGGTGCTGGGTATTGTCATCGGCATGATTCTGGCCATTATCCGCTGCGCCCATGACCAGCAGGATCCTGCGGATCTGAAGGGAATTCGGGGACTCCCCCTGCGACTGGCAAACCTGATCGCCCGGGTGTATATCACGGTGATCCGTGGTACCCCTGCGCTGGTACAGCTGCTGATCATGTTCTTTATCATAATGGTATCCTGCCGCAGTAAGGTCACTGTTGCAGTCATTACCTTCGGTATCAACTCCGGTGCCTATGTGGCGGAGATCTTCCGTGGAGGCATTATGGCAGTGGACAAGGGGCAGATGGAGGCCGGCCGGAGCCTTGGCCTTGGTTATGTGGCCACCATGAAGGACATTGTTCTGCCCCAGGCATTCAAAAGTGTACTGCCCTCACTGGTCAACGAGTTTATTTCCCTGCTGAAAGAGACTTCCATCTGCGGCTATATCGGCCTGAACGAACTGACCCGTGGCGGCGATATTATCCGTGGTGCGACCTTTGACGCAATGTTCCCCCTGTTTACGGTAGCATTGATCTATCTGGGTCTGGTGCTGATCATCAGCTGGTTTATGGGTAAGCTGGAAAGGAGGCTGAGAGCAAGTGATCACCGTTAATCATCTTCAGAAGTCCTTTGGGGATCATCTGGTTCTCAAGGATATTAACGAGCATATTGCCCCCGGTGAAAAGGTGGTTATCATTGGCCCCTCCGGTTCCGGCAAGTCTACCTTCCTCCGGTGCATGAACCTGCTGGAGCGCCCCAGCTCCGGTGAGATCATTTTTGACGGCAAATGCATCACCGATGGCAGTGTGGACATCAACCAGATGCGGATGCAGATGGGCATGGTGTTCCAGCACTTTAATCTGTTCCCCCATCTTACTGTGATGCGAAACCTGACCCTGGCCCCCACCCGGCTGAAGCTCATGGGAAAAGAGGAGGCCGAGGAGACCGCAATCCAGCTGCTCCGGCGTGTAGGTCTGGAGGAAAAGGCAATGGCATATCCCAACCAGCTCTCCGGCGGACAGAAGCAGCGAATCGCCATTGTCCGCGCTCTGGCCATGAAGCCGAAAATGATGCTCTTTGATGAGCCCACCTCCGCGCTGGACCCGGAGATGGTCGGTGAGGTTCTGGAGGTTATGAAGGAACTGGCCGAGGACGGCATGACCATGGCGGTGGTGACCCACGAGATGGGCTTTGCCCGGGAGGTTGCAAACCGGGTGCTGTTCATGGACGAGGGCGTGATTCAGGAGTCCGGTACCCCGGGGGAGATCTTCCAGAATCCCCAGAATCCCAGAACTCAGGCATTCCTGTCCAAGGTGCTCTGATACTACATAAGAAAAATCGGCTGCGCCGGAGTGATTTGCTCATTCCGGCGCAGCCTTTTTATGTGGGGTGATTACCGGTTCAGATACCGGTCATAAGCGTTCTGATAGGCGTTGAGGATCTCGGCCATGTGCATGCCGTTGACGGCCTTAACAAATTCCTCCCACTGCTCCATGGGAAGTTCGCCCATTACAAACTTGGGGAGCGTCTCAGAGGCGTAGGTGGTCAGATCCGTGCCGTAGGCGGACAGCACATCGCTCTCCTCCGGAGTCATGGACAGGGTGGGTACGCCACGGATGCCGTCGGTGGGCTCCGTCCAGAACTGCTGTGCCTCAGTCTGATAGTCCTCGTAGAGCAGATAGATCCGCTCCTGAACCGTGTAACCGAAGGAACAGCCTGCCAGAGAGAAGGTGCGACAGAACAGGGTGGGGTCTACCCCCAGTTCGTTGTTCATAACCTTGTCGGTGTAAACGGGGGTGCCGTTATCCATGACATAGGTGTCCCCCTCCACACCGTAGTTATAGAGCATAGAGCCTTCGTCGGTGAACCAGTAGTTGATCCAACCCAGTGTGGCTTCCACGTTTTCGCAGGCGGTGGTGATGCACAGGGCATCCTGACTGCGGGTGGCCAGGGTAATATGATCTTTGTCTCCGTCTGTGGTGATCACAGCGGGTACAACTTCAAAGGTGTCCACAGGAGCGTTGCTGTAGTAGTTGGTCATGTTTGTGACCATGCCACTCCAGATGGCGATGCGCTGGGCGTTGATCTCAACCTCCACCTCACCACTCATGAGATCGGAGGAGAACTCCATGAAATTTGGGTCGATCAGCCCGGCTTCATACCAGTCGGCCAGCTGGGTGATATAGTCCCGGTAGTCGTCCTCTACAAAGGAGCAGCGTACCTGACCGTCCACCTGATAAATGGGGATGGTGGAGGATACCATATCAAAACCCTTGACCCCGAAGCCGTAGGACAGGAAGTTGGTGCTTTCGTTTACATAGATGGGATTTGTAACGCCGAGCTGAGACTGAATGGCGGTCATAACATCCGTCAGCTCCTCAAAGGTGGTGGGCACGTCCTTACCCACCTGATCCAGCCAGTCCTTGCGGATCATGGCACCCTCGTTATTGATGGCCTCGTCATAGATGGCGTAAATGGCAAGGGTGCGGCCTTCATCATCCCGGGTCTGACGGAACAGTTCCCCGTCGGACTGAATGGCCTGATAATAAAGGGGGGCATACTGGGAGATGCAGTTGCTCAGGTCAATGATCACTTCATCCTCGAAGGCCTTCATCTGGCCACCGGCATAATAATTTGCCACGCTGGAGAGCATGTCCGGATAATCACCGGAGGCCACCACCAGATTGAAATCCTCGGAGGCGGTGAACATGGTCCTCTTCCGCCATTCAATGCTCACACCTGTGGCCTCGGCCACCTTCTGAACGCCGGCCACATCTCCATAGCTGTCCACACCGCACCGACCGGACAGAGGGCCAAGCATAGGCTCCGGGTGGAGCATGGTCAGGGTGATTGGCTCTTCGGTAAGGGGATAGCTTACCTCATAGACAGGTTCTTCAGGGACTTCCGTGGCGGAACCCTGAATGGATGCCTCCTCCGGCAGGTCAGAGGTCTCCGTCTGGGGAGCCGGAGCGGACTGTGCGGTGGAAGGGGTGTCCTGTGCTGGGGTGGAATTGGCAGTGTCGGTATTGCCTCCGCATCCGGCGAACAGGCCGGTGAGCAATACAAAAATTAGAACAAGGGACAATGCTTTTTTCATAACAATTCTCCTTTATTGTTCCGTGGGCAGGCCACAGGTGCCTCCGGCCTGCCCGTTTAAAACCGTCAGCTGATGGAGACGTAATGGGAATAGACGTCTTCCTTTCTGCGTCCATCGTAGGAGTAGAAATAGTCCTCCACAATGTCAGCCACCAGAGCCTTTGCCTTCATAATATCCCGGTCGCAGGGCTTGGAATTCATATGGGTGTGGAAGAAGAAGGAACCGGCGTGATAATTGCCGTCGGCATCTTTATAGTACACAGGGGGCTCCAGCTTGCCACCGCCCATAACCATGGGCTTGCCACCGTCGTCGATACCGGCAGGGCCGTATTCCTTGCCACAGCAGGCGAAGGTGCCGATCACCCGCACGTTCTTCTGGGTCAGATACAGTTTCAGCAGTGCCAGCGTGCCGTTGGCTTCCTCGGGGCCGGAGCAGCCACCGCCGTAGGTAGTGAAGATAATGCCCAGAGGGAAGTGCTGGTCGTGGGCAATGGGGCCACCGGCCCATCTTGCCACTCCGCCGGGAGCGGGCATCTCAGGCATACCTTCGGGACCACCGGGACCTCCGGGGCCACCCGGGCCGCCCGGGCCACCGGGACCGCCGGGGCCACCCTCGGGGCCACGAAGACCAACACCACCGGCGTTGAAGCCGAGACCTGCTTCTGCATTTTTGGTGATGTCCTCCTCCAGACTGGAACCGCCACCAGGGGAGAATCGCTTCTGGATGCACATCAGGGGACTGCCTGCCACAATGGGGCTGCCCAGACAAACCACGTCGTAATCGCTGTAGCTGCCCATGGGACTGGCAGATTTATTGGAGATTCGAACCAGATCCGCCTGCCAGCCGTAGTGTTCAAAGGATTCGGCAAAGGCCTTTGCGATCCGCTCTGTATTTTTGGTGATGGTGGCGTACATGATCAGGGCCTTTTTCTTGTAGCTGCACTTGTAAGTGCGGTCCTCTGCGTCGGTAATGGGGGCGATCACCCCGGAGAAGGTGTCCTCACGGTCGCCCTGACGGACAGTTCCGGTAAAGCCTCCGGGGGTCTTTTCCAGCACCACATCCATGTCCGGCAGGGTAAAGGTCAGCTTGCCCGCCTCGGCGCTCACCCCGGCAGCAACGCCAAACTCACCATCCGGCAGTTCATAGCTCACATGGATGGAGCCGTCGTAATAGTTTCTTGCAATGATCTTTGCACACCCAAGGGACTGGGGGAACTGATATACTCCGATCATTTTCATACCTCCGTTCTGCGGTCTGACCGCTGGTTAATGCTTCCATTATATCGAAATCGAACTAATGATGCAATCGACCCCGGGGAAAAGTGCGTGTTTTGTCCCGGGATGTCCGATTTTCACACGCCCGGTCACAGCGCAAAAAACCGGCCCGTGCAGCAGCACAGGCCGGTCTCTCTTGTACAGGATTACTCCATGGCGGCATAGTAGGCGACGGCACGATTGAACTCGTCGTCATCCTCGATGCTGTCCAGATAGATCTCGCCGTCCTCCACATGATAGCGGAGCAGCTCGGCGTTGTCGTCGTCGATGGTGTCCCCTTCAACCTGGCAGATCACCATGTACTGACGCTCTTCAAAGTTGAAGGTGTCCAGAATGGCATATTCCTGCTCGTTGCCGTCCTCGTCAGGCAGCAGAATGGTTTCCAGTTCCATTGTTTCTTCGTTCATGATTATTCTCCTTATCTGTTATTTGTGTAATCAGGCTTCTTCGTTTACAACCGCAATGCCCAGTTCCTGAAGCTGTTCGGGAGATACGGCGCCGGGGCAGCCGGTCATAGGCTCGGTGGCGTTCTGCAGCTTGGGGAAGGCCACAACATCACGGAGACTGTCGGAGCCGGTGAGCTGCATCACGATACGGTCAAGGCCGAGGGCCATGCCACCGTGGGGAGGCGCACCGTAACGGAATGCGCCGGTGAGGAAGCCGAACTTGGCGTTGGCCTCTTCCTCGGAAAGACCCAGCAGACGGAAGATCCGGCTCTGGAGTGTGGGATCGGTCACACGGATGGAGCCGGAGGACAGCTCAATGCCGTTGAGTACCATGTCATAGCACTGGGCGCGGACTTCGCCCTTTCTGGAATCGTCCTCCAGATAGGGGAGGCATTCCTCCATGGGCATGGTGAAGGGGTGATGCATGGCCACCCAGGTGCCGGCCTCCTCGTCCCAGTCGAAGAAGGGGAACTCCACGATCCACAGCAGGTTGAACTTGTCCTTGGGGATAATGTCCAGCTTCTTTGCCACGGTGATACGGAGCTGACCCAGCTGGGTGAGCCCCTGATTGTATTTGGGATCGGAGATGATCATGATCACGTCTCCGGGAACAGCCCCGGCACGGGCGATGATCGCATCCATCTCCTCCTCGGTCATGAACTTCTGGAAGGAGGAAGCGCGGGTGCCGTCCTCGTTCATGCGTACCCAGGCGATGCCACCGCCACCCATGCCCCGGACATACTCGGTGAGCTTGTCCAGTTCCTTGCGGGTGAGCACCTTGACGCAGTTTTTGGCGCAGATGCCGTGGACGGAGCCACCGGCCTTCAGTGCGTTCTGGAATACGGCAAAGCCACAGTTCTCAACCACATCTGCCAGATTGAAAATCTTCATATCATAGCGGGTATCGGGCTTGTCGGTGCCGTAGGACTCCATGGCCTCTGCATAGGTCATACGGGGAATGGGGCCAAGGTCAATGCCCATGGCTTCCTTGAACAGGCGGCGCATATAGCCCTCGCCCATGTTCAGCACGTCCTCCATATTGACGAAGCTCATTTCCATGTCGATCTGGGTGAACTCCGGCTGACGGTCAGCCCGGAGATCCTCGTCCCGGTAACAGCGGGCAATCTGAAGGTAGCGGTCAAAGCCTGCAACCATGGTCAGCTGCTTGTAGATCTGGGGGGACTGGGGC
>CAZFGL010000037.1:0-17701 GCA_964518645.1 uncultured Oscillospiraceae bacterium
CCCTTCTCCTTCTGCCTGTTTAAATTCGCCTGCGAGCCGGAGATCATCTCTGTCAACCGGAATGCCCAGCGTTTCTATGACGAGAGTTTCTTCCCCAACGGTGCCGCAGTCATCGGCTCTCAGCCCGGCAGAACCAGCTGGAGCATCGTAGACGCTGACACCCTGAAGGTGATCGCTGACCGTCTGATCGCCGGCAATGACGGCTGGATCCACAAGGACTATCTTCAGGAGATCGAAACCGAGCTGAAGCTGGATACCCCCCTGAAGAAGGCCGACACCATCGATGAGCTGGCCGAAGCCTGCGGTCTGGATCCTGTGGCCCTGAAGGAGACCATTGACCGTTACAATGCCGACTGCGCAGCCGGCACCGACACCCAGTTCGGCAAAAAGCCCGAGACCATGCGTCCCGTGCTGAAGGCACCCTTCTATGCCATCTATGGCAAAATGGCCACCGACGGCGCATTCGGCGGCATCCGTGTCAACGAGAAGATGGAGGGTCTGAAGCCCGACGGCACCCCCATTCCCGGTCTTTACGCCACCGGCGACAATGCTGCCGGCTGGTGCGTCCGTGTTCCCGGCCCCGGCGACAACCGTCTCATGTGCACCAATGAAATGAGCTGGGCCGTTGCCTCCGGCTTCACCGTAGGTGGTTCCGCTGCCGCATATCTCGAAAAATAACAAGACACCTGACGTTCCGCACGGGATATTCCTGTGCGGAACTTTCATCCTTTCCCGCTGTTTTCTGTAAATGGTGTGCATTTTCCCTTTTTCTTCAGTTTTTAGATGAATTAATAATATTTATGTATATTAAGATTGCTTAAAAATGCCACAAACAGTTGCATATTCATCCATAACGTGATACAATTCTCACATATCCTTCACAAAACCCACATACATTTTACCTTTCATTTTGTGAAGAATATCACATGCACGATGTGCTTTCAAAGAGGAGATTGTATAATAATGCGAGGACCAAAGTTTTTCCTGGCACTCTGGCTGTCCAAGGGAATCGCACATGCTATAGATCTGGTTGCAAAGGGGCGGGGAACCAACCTTCCCGGGGCTGTTGCCCTGAAAATTGACCCCCTGTTTCTTTCCCACCTTCGGGGCATTGATCCCGAAAAAACAGTTTTCATCACCGGCACCAATGGCAAAAGCACCGCAACGAATCTGCTGAACCGGGTTCTCAAAGAGGCCGGTTTTTCTGTTGTCTCCAACCTGGATGGTGCCAACATGACACCCGGTGTCTCCGTTCCCCTGCTGCGCAGCTGTTCCCTTCTTGGAAACCTCCACTGCGACTATGTGGTCATGGAGACGGACGAACGTTATGTGGCCAGAATCAGAAAGCAGATTCCCGCCAAATACCTGTGTGTTACCAATATTCAAAAGGATCAGGTGCAGCGGAACGGTGAACCCAGCGTGATCCGCAATAAGATCATGGAGGCCATCTGTCCGGATATGACCGTGTTCCTTAACAGCGACGAGCCGAACACACTGGGGCTGTCCCAGTGCGATGCCCGCCGTGTCGTCCGGTACGGAGTTGCTGCCCATGAGAAGTCCTTCCACAAGGACGAGGACTTCTTTACCGTGACCCTTCCCTGTCCCAAATGTCACAGCGGTCTTACCTTCCACCATTACAATCTGGATAACGTTGGTGGCTTCCATTGTCCCGTCTGCGGGTTTGGAAACGACACTGCGCCGGATTATTATATCGAGGACATTTCCTTTACAGACAAGTCTTTCCGGGTGCATGACAAGGTCTATCCCTTCCATTACACCCTGTCCGAGTTCCTGTACAGCTACAGCATGACCATTGCCGTCGCCCGGGAACTGGGCGTGGATGAGGATGTGATCGCCCGGGCTTTTTCCAGCTTTGAGCGCAGAGTTGGCCACGGCGAAAGCCGTTCTGTGGGGAATCACCAGATCAAGTTCTTCCGCATGAAGCAGGAGAACTCTGAAACTCTCCGTTCTGCGGTAAACCTGATTGCAGCAGATCCTGAGAAAAAGACGCTGGTATTCGGTCTGGATGAATATATTGATTTTTATCCGCCCTATGTAAACGGGTGTTATCTTTTCGACTGCTCCTGCCGGACACTGGATGCCTCCACCGTGGAGCGCTGTATCTGCTCCTCCCCTGCGCTGGGTTATTGTGGCGCACTGCGGATGATGTATGACGGCGTTGATCCGGATGCCATTGAGGTAATCCCCGACAGTTCTGAGCAGCAGTTGAAGCAGGCATTTGACGCCGGGAAATCCGCGAATATTTATCTCATTGAAGAGATTCCTTACTGGAAGCGATAGGAGCATCCCATGAACAGTATCACCCAATTTGTAAAAACCGACCTGAGCTTCACCCGGGCCGATCATACCATTCATAATTTAAATACCCTGAATCTCCCCGAAAATTCCCCTCACCTCCGGGTTCTCTGGATGTATCCGGATTCCCTCCCCCTCCACGGCGGGCGGGGCGACCTGATGGCGCTGCTCCGGTTTGCTACCGCACTGGAGCTTCCTGTGGAGATTCATCGGATCAACAATCTGACAGATCCGGTCCCTCTGGACGAGGCTGATATGCTCTATTTCTGCTCTGGGGATCTGACCAGTATGCCGGATATTGCCGCCGCCCTACTTCCCATTGTTTCTCAGCTTGCAGAGTTCGGCGCACAGGGAAAGATGATCCTGGCCAACGGCAGTACCGGTGCCATTCTCGGCAGGGTTCTCACATTCTCCGACGGAAAGACTTACCCGGGACTGGGACTTCTGAACATGCATTGGATACAGCGCTCCAGTGTACACGGCGATGACCTGTGGATGGAGGTTCTGGACGGGCTTGAGGTCATCGGCAATGAGATCAAAACTGCGGACATCACACTGGATCCGGGGCAGGCCCCCTTTGGCACCGTTCGTTATGGCAGAGGTAACTGCGGTGACGGCTATGAGGGTGCCATAACCGGGAACGTGATCTACACCGGCTGTCTTGGGCCTCTGCTGGTGCGTAACCCCCAGCTGGCTGCAAAGCTGTTGATCCGTGCCGCAGAAACTGCCGGGATCACCCCGAAAAAAGCAGAGCTGTCCACAGAGGATATTCGTACAGAGCTTGCAGGCATGGAAGCCGCCAAGAAGTTCATTGAGAACAAGATGAATCGTAAATAAAAACGTCAGGGCAGACATCCCGCAGGATGTCTGCCCTGTTCTTTTATATTTTTTCGATTATTCTACCGGCGCAAAGGGGTTCTGCTGACCACCGTCATTTTCAGGAGCATTGCCGGTGTTCTGGGAATCCATCATCTCGTCAAAGGTGATGTCAACTTCCTCAGTCTGATGCGTTTCATTGCGATATACCTGAAGGGTTGCTGTGTCCCCGGGGGCATATTCCTTCAGCTTTGCCTTCAGATCGGTAACGCTCAACACCTCTACGTCATCAATGGCACAGATGATGTCGCCCTGAACCAGACCTGCCTTTTCTGCTGCGGAGCCGGATTCCACAGAGCTGATATAAATACCCGCAGGGAGATTGTAATACTGGGTCACGGTAGAGGAGATTGCCTGACACATAATGCCCATGGACACACGGCCTCTTACATAACCGTACTGGAGCAAATCGTTTACAATATCCATTGCGTCATTGATGGGGATACAGAAACCGATGCCCTCAATCGAAGCAGAGCCACTGAGGAGAGATGCGGAATACTTTGCTGTGGTCACACCCACCACGTTGCCGTTCATATCGAAGATGGGGCCACCGGAGTTGCCGGAGTTGATGGCACAGTCCGTCTGGAACATATTGATGGGGATACCGTCCTCGTCGATCTCACGGTCCAGCGCGGAGACGTAACCAACGGTCAGGGTATTTGTCAGTTCACCCAGGGGGTTACCGATGGCGCAGAGCTGCTCGCCCACCTGAATACTATCGCTGTCACCGATGGAGACCGTAGGGAAATCCGTGCCCTCGATCTTAATCAGCGCCACATCGTTATCGGAATCAGCGCCTACCAGAGTTGCCTCATACTCTTCCCCGTTGGTCATGGTGACGGTCAGACGTTCAGCGCCCTCCACCACATGGTTGTTTGTCAGGATATAACCATCCTTGGAAATAATCATACCACTGCCGGAGGATGCGGTTGCAGAAACCTGTCCAAAAATATTGGTGCTGGTTCCCTCGTTGGAAATGGCCACCACCGCATTGACATAGTGCTCATATACACTCTGGGGGGTCATGGAAGTGGTGTCAGAGTTGGTGGTGATCTCAATGGTGGTGCTGTTAATGGCCGGATTGTCCTTCTGGGCTGTCTCGTCCCCGTTTTCCTCTGTTTTCGGAGTCGTCCCGGATTCGGCACCACCGATCTCCTGCCTGCTCTGTTCGATCGCGGCGGTTACAGCGGGCTCAACGGTCTCGCTGTCAGAATTCCGGGTTGCAAGCCACATGGCGCCGCCACCAACCCCCAGTCCAAAAACCAGGCACACAATGGCAATGGCGACCACAACTCCCTTGCCGGACTTTTTCTTTTTTTCCTTCCGGGGCTTCTTACCGGTGGCGGGCTGTTCCGGCGGAGTATAGCCGGGGGCCGCTCCGTAACCGGGATAAGTGCTTCTTTCCCCGGTACCGGTGCCGGGTGCCTGCTGATATCCGTTGTAGTAGCCACCGGATGCAGGGGCAGTGTATCCGGTGTATGCATCCCGGCTTCCTGCTGCCGGAGGCGTAGCCGGATTGACAGGAGGCTGTCCCGCTCCCATTGTCACCGGGTTCTGGGCTGCCGGATTTGGCTGCTGAGAATCACTGGGGCCAAAGCGCAGGCCACTTCTGGGGAGAGGCTGCGCACCTTCAGATGTATAGGAATAACCGGTGTTCTCTGGTGTCTGTTCCCTACCAGTACCGTATTGATTATTCTGTTCATAATCGTTCATCATGATTTTCCCACTCCTTATGCTTTTTGTTTACGCTCATAATATAGTTTGCAATTATGTCCAAAATATGGCCATAGTCAAAACGAAGTTTTAACATTTATTCATGAAATTATGTGGGTTAAAACATGCCGTTTTCCAACAGCACACTCAGGCATTCGTTCACCTCTTCATCGGAAAACAGTGCCCCGAACTTTCCCTGAATGACCAGTGCCTCAGCGGTCAGATCCAGCCGTTTCATCTGCTTCAGAGGCTGAAACTGGCGACTGATCTGCTCCCGGGAAATCATCTGTTGTACCGCCTTCACGCCACCCATCTTCTCCGCCTGCTGCCGGAGTCGGGATTCTTCCACCCCGGTAAGCTTCTCCGCCTGCTCCAGCTGTGCAAGCAGTGCTGTTGTAAAACTGTTCTCCAAATTCTGCACGTTTTCTTTTCTCCTTTCCAAGAACCACCACAAGGATGATTACACCTGCAAGTGCTGCCAAGATCATGATCCAAACAATGATTCCCAGCACCAGTCCGGCGCTGTTTCCGATCTCCGCAGCTTCAAAATCAAGCTCATATTCCCGGCTCACCTGCTCTGCCAGTTCTTTCATATACGCACTGGACAGGGGGTCTTCCAGCCCGGCTGCCTCCAGGGTATCTGCAAATGTACCGCTCTCGCCCAAGGCAACCAGAGTCAGGTACTGCTCCACCGCGCCTGCATAATCCTCCTGAGAATTCTCCCAGATCTCCATTGCAGCAGCTGCTGAAACTGCATAGCTCAGATAATATACCGGGTAGTCGAACATGTGATAGGTCTCCACCCAGCTGTAGCCGTTTACCGCCGGATCCGTCGGGTCCCGATAGCCGTATTCTTTCAGAAGAACCATATACTTTTCGTTCATATCCGAAACAGTCAGATTCTCTTTCTCATAGGCATATCGTTCCAGCTCGTCGATCATGCACCCGTCCACAAAGCTGACCAGAATGTTGTACATGGTATACAGCCGTTCTCTGTCCGCTCCCTGGCCAAACACCTCATCATAATAGGGCAGCATCAGCAGTTCCAGTCCCTGAGAATGCACCTCCGCCAGATCCAGATTGCTGCTGGCAGGCTCCGGGCTGCAATAATAGGCATTAAAATGTCCAAACTCATGAACGATGGTGGAGAAGTCCAGACTGCTTTCTGTGGGATTCATAAACAGGTACGGGGCATCCGGGTAGCTGAGGTATGTGGTGAATGCCCCTTCCACCTTATTCTCTCCCGGTGAAATATCATAATACCCGAATTTCTTCATATAACACAGCGCCGGCGAAAACTCCCCGGAGACCGTCCCCAGTCCCGCCTCCAGCGTTCCCAGAAGTTCTTCCGGCGTAAAGGTCACTGTTTCGTAGTCACAGCTCTCATATATTTTATTCTCTATGGCACCCAGCAGGGGAACAATCCAGGTTTTTACCGCCTGATACAGGTTCTCCCGCTGGAACTGGGAAACATCCCGCCAATAATAGTATATATCATAATAGGCTGCCGTATCACTTTCCCCATAGATCTCCGCCTGATACCGGCGGTTTTCCACCAGATCCACGTAATACTGGGCAAGGTGACTGTTTTTCTCCGCTGCCAGCAGGGTACTCACCTCATCATACTCCTCATCGGTGAGTAAATCCTCATACCAGGCATCAACCGCCTGCTCCTGCGTATAGGTTTTCCCCTGAAAGTCCACCGTATACACCTGATTCAGCCCCAGATAATACTGATCTACCAGTTCCTGTTCCTCTGCCATTAGGCTCCGCTCCTCCGGGCTGTATGGCTCACTTCCCCACTGATAGGGGCCGAAAACCGGATCTTCGGGATCCAGCGCCTCACTGCATGGACTGTCCAGCACTGCGGGAACCATTGCCCCCAGCAGGTCAGAGGCATCATAGTACGCCTCCGTATAAACGGAATAATCATCCACCGCCTGCATATCCGTCACATCCCGATAGGATGCGATAGAACTCAGTTCCATTTTTGTATTCAGCAGCAGGAACATCTCCCGGAGCTGTCCCAGCATGTCCTGCACCTGGGGAAGGTTCTCCTCCCGGGTGCAAAGCTCCATCGTGCGTTCTGCCAGCGTCTCAAACTGTCCGGGATCATAGGAAAGGGTCTCCAGCTGTTCCGCCGGGATCTCCCGATGCCGGAGTTCCTGTTCCTCTGCCCCAAAGACGGTGGTAACGGAGGAAACCAGCACCAGCAACGACAAAAACACCCCTATGATTCGTTTCATCGACACCCTCCTCTCTTTTCGTATATCATACATTCTTTTATAAGAAAATACAAGAAAAAATCCCGGACGATGGATAATCCACCGTCCGGGCGCTTTTCAGATCTTATACATGCTCTGCCGCATGGGTTCCGGCAACGAAGCCGCTGGATACTGCAAAGGACATATCGTTCAGAAGCTGAACCTTGACCCCCGCCATATTCAGGAACCGTCCGGACGCCAGATCACCGGTAACATAGAGGCCATCCACAACACCGCCCTGGGCAGCCTTTGCCTGCATGTTCTCGTTGATCTCTACACCGCCAAAGCAGCCATCTGTACCCATGGATGCCTTAACGCCGTAATAGGGTGCCTCATTGATAGGCTCCAGCCACTGAGCGGGCTTGTAGCAATCCCAGTCCATGCCCGTTGCGCAGGCCTCGTTGTACTGTGCCACAGTCGCCTTCAGGCCCTCAGGTGCAATACCCATCTTCTCGGCCAGTTCTTCCAGTGTATCTGCCACGAACACCACACCGTCGTTGGCCGCCAGCGCAGGCTCCATATCCTTCTTCGCCTCCTCCATGGTCTTGGGGAAACTGCTTGCCCCAAAGGGCATGGGCAGCTGGGGCTGAGGATGGATCTCCGGGTTCTCAATGGACATACGCAGTGCCTTCTCATCAAAGATCACAAAGGCTGCGCCCTCAGGCTGTTCGACCTGCACAGAACCGGAATTGAACACACCCATACGCATCTGGGAGCCTTCGGAAACAAAGCGCTCGCCGTTCTTATTGACATAGATGGAGTATGCAGAGTTGGCCATATCGCCCATCACACGGCTGCGGCACATGGTCATGGGGCCCATCATACGGATGGTCAGATTGGTGGTATCCATGGAAGCGCCGGCCTTTTCCGCCAGATTCAGACCATCGCCGGTGTAGTTCCAGCTCTGGTGAGGGCTGTCACCCATGAAGGGCATGGCATCGGCCAGCTTGGGATAGTGCTTTGCAACAAATTCCTCATTCCGGATCCATGCACCGCAGGCAAGCACAGCAGCCTTACAGGAAATAATAATGCTTTCATTTCCCTTGTGGGCTCTGACACCCACCACCTTGCCGTCCTTTACCACCACTTCATCCGTAAGTACCTCGGTGATGATCTCGCCGCCCAGTTCCTTGAGCTTTTCAGAGCACACCTCCACAAATACACGACCGGAGCCCTTGCCGCTGGCACCGGGATGATGGCCACCACTCTGGGGGCCGACAGGGCCATCGGGGCCGTCAAAAACGTATTTACCCACATAGAAGTCGTCGATCACAGGCTGGGGTGCAATTTCGCAGAACCAGTCAAAGAACTTGCCGGTACCCTGGATCATGCTGGCAGCCAGTTTCCTATCCAGACGCCAGAAGGTCTCATCCATACGGTTACGCATATATTCTGCGGTGGTGTCCGGCAAATTCCGCTCCTTCTGCCACTTACTGCCGAAGGTACGCATGGTGGATGCCATATTCATGCCACCGCCCAGAGCTTTGTCCTTCTCCAGAACGATAACCTTTTTCCCCAGGGAAGCAGCCCGGGCACCGGCGACCAGACCGGAACCGCCACCGCCAATTACAACAATGTCACACTGCATGTTTTTCATAATATCTTTCCTCCACAACTGGTTTAGTTCGAGATAGTATTATTTTATCACGTTTTAAATGCTCCGACAAATAGCACTTTCACAACTGGAGTATCAATTTTGGAGAAAACACACCGCCGGACGCAGTTTGTTCTGCATCCGGCGGTAAACCGTTTATTATTTCTTTGCCTCGTCCAGCAGTCTGCGCTTGGTCTCCCAAAGCTTTGTGGAAAGATCCACATAGTAATTATGGGGATTCTCAAACCGCTTGACCTCATCCCAGAGGGTATCCAGCTGGCTGGCACAGTAATCCCGGATCTCATCCAGAGCGGGCAGTTCATAGACCTGCTCACCACCGATGAACACAGGCACCTGAAGCTCACGCATGGTGTAATTCGTCAGGGTTTTGGTCTTCCATGTGGCATTGGGATCAAAGATCACATGTCCCTCAGCCTCCGGCATGCCCTCCTCCCGGAGCCGAAGCTCATCGGCAAGCGCTTTTCCGCTCTCATTGTCGTAGAAACGAACGATGCGCTTGAAGCCGGGGTTGGTAATCTTCGCAGTGTTCTCGCTTATCTTGATCTTGGGAATCACATTGCCCTGCTCATCCTCCACACCGGCCAGCTTATACACGCCACCAAATACGGGATCGCTCTTGGAGGTGATCAGCCGTTCACCAACGCCGAAGCTGTCGATCTGGGCCCCCTGCATTACAAGATCCCGGATCAGATGCTCATCCAGTGCATTGGAGGCGGTGATCTTACAGCACTGCAGCCCTGCATCATCCAGCATCTTTCTTGCTTTCTTGGACAGGTAGGAGATGTCACCGGAATCCAGCCTGATGGCCATATTGGTGATCCCCTTGGGCAGAAGCAGTTCCTTAAATACACGGATCGCATTGGGAACGCCACTCTTAAGGGTGTTGTAAGTATCCACAAGAAGTGTTGCATTGTTGGGGAACACTTCACAGTAGGCCTTAAATGCCTCATACTCGCTGGGGAACATCATTACCCAGGAGTGGGCCATGGTTCCACCTGCCGGAACCCCGAAGGCAATATCCGAAAGGGCGCACGCAGTACCGTGGCAACCGCCGATATAGGCCGCTCTTGCACCAATGATGGCACCGTCTGCCCCCTGTGCCCGGCGGGAACCAAATTCCAGCACCACTCTTCCCTGTGCTGCCCGGACGATCCGGTTGGCCTTGGTTGCGATCATAGACTGATGGTTGATCACCAGCAGGAGATAGGTCTCCACCAGCTGTGCTTCAATGGCAGGCGCACGAACGGTCAGGATCGGCTCATAGGGGAACACAGGAGTTCCCTCAGGCACCGCATAAATATCTCCGGTAAATTTAAAATCACGGAGATACTCGAGGAAGCCCTCGTCAAACAGATTTTTACTGCGGAGATAGTCAAGATCCTCCTGATCGAAATGGAGCTGCTTGATATACTCCACCACCTGCTCCAGACCGGCAGCAATGGCATATCCGCCCCCGTCCGGCACAGACCGGAAGAACACATCAAAATAGCAGATCTTGTCCTGCATGCCCATCTTAAAATACCCATTGCCCATGGTTGCCTCATAGAAGTCAAAGAGCATGGTAAGATTTCTGGACGCTTTATTCATAATACATTATCCTTTCCCTGCTATACAGGAAGCTGTTTCGTTATGCGAATTATATCATAAAAATCCCCGCAGGTATAGTGTTTCCCTGATTTTTTGTGAACTTTAGTATTTACACCTGTCTTGTCACCAGATGCACGGTACCCCCCGGGTATTTGCCATCAATTCTTCGTCATCTTGCACAATAGCGCCCCTTTATTTTCTCGCTGTACCACCGCATTTTGTTGTGTTCCTTTCCACAGAACGTGCTATAATGGGGATACAAAGGGATAATTTCCACCCTTTATTTGATTGCTGTTTTTTATAATTCAGGAGGTGCGCCTATGAAAAAATTCACTTCTTCCCCCGGGTATAACATAATCTGTCCGGACTTTTCCGCCTCATCAGGCGTATCTGACCAGTTCTGCATCCACCGGATCGACCATCTTCTCGGGCTGATCCCCCTGTGTCTTGTAATGCTGGTCTGGATCCTTCTGATGTTTTTCTGAATACAGCCCTGTACCAATACACATTTCTGCGTCCGCGCCTGTCCGGTGCGGACGCTTTTTCCATATACAAAACCGTCGGCTCACCGCAGATTGCAGCAAGCCGACGGTTTATAATTACATGCGCAAAAATCACTGTTTCTTTTTACGTCCGGGCTTCTTCCCGTATTTGACCCGCCGGTAAACCTTCCGCCCGAGCAGCCACATCAGCAGAAGCACCACTGCCACCACGCCTGCCAGAATGTAAGTAAACTTGTTGGCGTTTCTCAAAAGCTTCACCGGATTCCAGCTGGAATACACCATCTTTCTCCCATCGGTGGTGCTGTATTTGGCATCCACCTCGTCCCCCATCTCCTGAAGATAGGATGCAATGGCGTACCACTCCTTCACCGGGACCCCGTTTTCGTCCTTCACCACATAATTCACAAGCTCATCCGAGGCAATGGGATTTCCATCCGCATCTCTGGGCGTAATTGCGATCAGACCAAAGGAAGTTGTTTCAACGGCACCGAGCATCTGTCCGGCATACATACCCGTTACCACCAGATAGAGTTTTTCATCGTCGATCGGCTCCAAGGTGCCGTCGTCCCGGCGAAGCATTGCGTAGTCCACCTTGTTAAACAGCATCCGGTTGGTGTTGAAGGAATACTCCACTCCGGACATGTAAAGCTGTGCTGCCCGCATCAGCGGCTGAACAGAGGCGTCCACCTCCAACGCATTGCGAAGATCCTGCCCGGTGATATAAACTGCCACCAGCTCACCCTCGGTTCCCACACCAAGAGAGGCCGCATTGAACACATCCGACACGGTGACTTTCCCCACCGGGATCGTCTCCCGGATCACACCGGAAGCAGTCAGCGCCAGATCCACCTGCTGGCCGGTGGTGGTCTCCACCGCCCATTTGTACGCATCGGAATAGAGGTTTCCCAGGGTGGATTCATGCTGGGTTGCATAGACCTCATCCACCGTATCAAACTCATAGGGATTTTCCGTAAGCACCTGATCAAAGGACATGTCATACCGGGAAAGATAGTCCGCTTCCACAATGGCCTTGAAATTCTCCACCTGTCCGGCAATCTGAGGATCCTCAGGCACCTGCTCATCAATGGGGATCAGTTCATAATCCTTCAGAGTGATGGTACCGTCTGCCTCACGGAGAAGATGCACCACACCAAGATTGCTGGCATATTCCCCTGCGGACACAATGTGGGTATCCCCAACTGTAATGGGCTGGGACAGCTCTGTGTGGGTATGACCGGAAACGATCACATCAATGCCCGTTACCGCCTTGGCCAGTTCGTAGTCCTCCCCTTTTCCGTCCTCAGTACCGCTGTGGGAGAGGCAGATCACCACCGGCTCCTGGTTGTAGGTATTCCTGCACTCCGCCACTGCTTCGTCCACAGTTCTCTGGGCTGCCGCTGCGGCCTCCTCCAGAATCATTCCGGAATTGGGGGCGCATGCATCAGAGTCGATACCGGTGATGCCGAACACCACATAGTATACACCGCCCCGCTCCAGGATAGTATAGGACTTTACCCCATAATTCTCAAAAGCAGCCCATACTGCCTCTGCATCTTCACCGTATCCATCCTCTCCTTCCCGGGGAGGCAGATAGTTTGCATCTACGATCTGAGGAATGGGGTCACCGCTGGAAACCGCCGCATTGAGCATGGACGCAAGCCCCTTTGGCAGATAATCATACTCATGATTGCCAAAGGTGGTCACATCGTAGCCCATGGCCCCCATCAGCCGCAGTTCAATGGCCGAGGTGGGGTATGCGGTCTGGAAAAGGGATCCCATGGAAAAGTCTCCGCCGTCCACCAGAATGGCATCGGGATACTTTTCCTTCTGCTCGCGGATCGCCGTCATCAGTCTGGCATAACCGCCGTATTCGCCCACTTCCTCTGTTTTTGCCGCAGGAAAAATATGCGAGTGGAGGTCATGGGTAAACAGGATGGTGATCTCCCTGCTGTCCTCCGCTGCGGAAACCGGCACCGCCATACCCATGGTCATCACCCCCACAAGGAGCGCAGCAAATAATCTCACAAACAGTTTTTTCATAGCATTCCCTCATTTTCAGATATATTCAGGCATTCTTCCGGGAAAGACACAGCCTCCCGCCGGTGTATATATACTGCTTATATGGCATTATAACACATTCCATGTACCCGGCACAAGGACAAATCCCTGAAACTTCCCCTTGACATGGACTTGCCCGGTGTTATAATATTCTCACTGTAATATTCGCCCAGCCGAAAGGCTGGGCGTGTTTTCTGACAAAAAGAAAGTGAGTGTATATTGTTTGTTTAAAAAAGAGAAGAAATATGAAATGGATATGTGCAGCGGCTCGCTGCTGAAAAAAATGTTCATTTACGCGATCCCGATTATGTTCTCAGGCGTATTGCAGCTGCTGTTCAACGCTGCGGACATTGTAGTTGTCGGTCGGTTCGCCGGTGATAATTCTCTTGCCGCAGTCGGTGCCACCTCCTCAGTGATCCAGCTCCTGACCAATCTGTTCATTGGGCTCAGCGTAGGTGCCAACGTTCTTGTGGCCCAGCACTACGGGGCAAAAGACCATGATAATCTCCGGGACACCATCCACACCTCCATGCTGCTGAGCCTGATCTGTGGCGTTGCCCTGACGATCATCGGACTGGTCACCGCCCGCCCCATTCTCGTGATGATGCAGGCACCCCCTCAGGTGCTGGAGCTGGCAATCATCTACATGCGGATTTATTTTCTGGGCATGACCTCCAGCATGGTATACAACTTCGGCGCTGCCATTATGCGTGCTGTGGGTGATACCCAGCGTCCCCTTTACTATCTGTTTTTTGCCGGAATCGTCAATGTGATTCTGAATCTGTTTTTCGTAATCGTTCTGCACATGGATGTGGCCGGTGTCGCGCTGGCAACCTCCATCTCCCAGACCATCTCCGCTGTTCTGGTTGTGCGCTGCCTTATGAAGAATCAGGGGGCATTAAAGCTGGAACTGGGTCAGCTGCGGATCCGGAAGCATGTTTTGACCCGTATTTTGAAAATCGGACTCCCTTCCGGTGCCACCGGCGTGGTGTTCTCCCTCTCCAATGTGGTCATCCAGTCCGCAATCAATTCCTTCGGTGAGATCGTCATTGCCGGAAACTCCGCCGCCTATAATATTGAGGGTTTTGTATTTACCGCGGTAAACGGCTTCTATCAGGCAGTGATCTCCTTCACCAGTCAGAATTTTGGTGCCCGGAAGCTCCGTCGGATCCCCAAAATTCTGGGCGTAGGTATTCTTTACTCCGTGATCAGTTCCATAATTCTGTGTACACTGGCACTGGCATTCGGGCGTGGACTTCTGGGAATATATACGGAAAACCCAGAGGTCATTAATCAGGGATATTACCGGATGTGCATTCTGCTGGGCACCTATGTGATCGCATCCACCATGGACGTATTCTCCGGTGGTCTGCGGGGTATGGGGTATTCCGTCAGTCCCATGTTCATTTCCCTGGCCGGGGTCTGTGGCTTCCGGCTCATCTGGATCGCCACCATCTTCCAGATTCCCCAGTACCACACCCTCACCAGCATCTATCTCTGCTACCCCATCACCTGGGCAATTACAACGCTTGCCATGGCGGTCTGTTTCCTGATTGCATACAAACGACTGAAATCCCTTCAGTATACATCATAATCATAATAATGCAGCGGCTGTTTTCCTCGGAAAGCAGCCACCACTTCTATAAAACGGCCGGACAGAATTCCTGTCCGGCCTGAAACGCAGAATTATTTGGTTCCAATCTGTGCTCTGCAATTTCCGCAGAACACCGTTCCCGCCGGAAATACACGCTTGCAGAAGGGGCATGTAACAGCACCGTCGGCAACTGACTTGGGTTCAGACTTGGCTCTGGCCTCCCGTTCCTTTCTGGCAAGCTCTGTGATCTTGCTGGCACTTGCAGAGGGCGCAGATGTAGACACGGACCCTTCCCGCAAAAGGCTGGCAATGAGCGCAGTATTGTTTGTAATCTCACCAAAGGCATACAGCGTCAAATTCAGGACCCATCCAACAAGTGCATTGATACCGAACACCAGCGCCGCTTCAAACAGTCCAAGCAGGAAATGCCCGGCCTGCACATTGAGAAACAGCGTGACAATCGCCAGCAGTCCACCCAGTATCATCATAATTGTACACAAGACCGTTGCCAGCCCCATCAGTTTTTCTCCGGAATTATCGTACATGTTCCTCATCCTTTCCTTTTTACCAAAATCCCCCTCATTCGTGAGGTTCATATCTATCATAGCATAATTTATCCAAATTTCAATATACTGGGTGCATTTCCTTTTATTTTCTGCACCATGACCAATGCTTCAGACCTTATCCGGCTCATCTCTGAGGTCCCGGGTATATAAAAGCTTAAAACCATTTTCCTTCAGGAAAAAGAAAAAAATCCCTCGAAAACACAAGGTTTTCAAGGACTTTCTTTGTATTCTGCCGCAACCTGCTGTTCTCCTGTTCAAGCATATGGTTTATTCTAAACTATTAATGTCTTTTTCTTTCACCTGAAAGGTCTCCTCAGCGCCGTTGAAGTGCTGAGGAGACCTTTCTATTTAGTCTGTACCATACTTCACATTAAAATGTGCTTATTATGCAGTTCTTTGCCCCTTTAAGCAAGAGAAAGCAGGAATAGACAGTCCATCACATTCGATTGAATCGTTCAGGTTTTTTCCCCTCCAGTACAACCAGCGAAAGAAATAGGTAACCAATCTGGGCAGGGTTTTCCCAATCAACCGGAAGCATCCGCTTCACTTTGCCAATGCGTGAATTGATCGTATTCCTATGTACATGCATCGTGTGGGCTGTCATTGCGATGCTGCGGTCATATTTCAGATATTGATATAATGTCGCACAAAGGCATGCGTCGCTTGCTGTGTCATAGGCGGCCAGTTCCCGAATTGCCGGATGCATGAGGTCACTTGCGGGTTCGCACAGACTGATAATATGATTGAGCGCATAATCGTCATAGCAAAAAATCGTGTGTTCCTGCCCCAAGCGATCACCCCAGATGATCGCACTCGTTGCTTGAAGAAAATATAGTTTTGAGTAGGTCAATTTGGTAAAACCGGTACTGAGCCCGGCTCTCAACCCTCGCAATGTCAGAAAATCGATATACCCCTGCAAGCTCCTGGTACCAATCAGTTCGTTGGATGTAACCAGCAAAACGACATAGCCATCAAAGAGAACCGCCAGATCCCCCCGCAAAATAGACATCTCGTTTACCAGCTGTTCCTGCTCCTCTTTTGGCATGGAACGGCTGTCAACCGCCAGGAGATAGTTATACTGCTTTAACGGGAGCTGAAAATACTGCATACGCTCGTTCAGATCCGTTTCATTCATTGAATTGTCTCTTAAAATGTCGTAAAAGAAGGAACGCTGACGATGTACCCTGTTGATCGTATTATACTTCGTTTTTTGCAGTTCCTGTGCCAGTAATGTGGACAGGAATTGTATCTTTTGATAGTCTGAATCCTCAAAAGGACGATTTAGCTCCATAACAGAGATTCCAGCAATAGCAATATCTTTCACAAATATCAGGCAGATGTATTTTCGTGGGAGTCCTTTTGGCGTCATGATCGCCGCTTTGCGGGATAGTAATTGATTCAGAATAGAATGACCGCTTGTTACAATCGTGTAGAGCAGATTCTCTGATGGTTGCATATTCCGAAAAAGATCCTTTAATTCTTCGGGGCATACCGCAGGCTGCATCCATGCAAGGGCATTGTGGGACATATCCATCACAGCAACCGGATTTTCCATCCACTCTGAGGCCAGTTCAACAATACTGTTCAGGCTATCCTTTGACGCCATGTATTTTACCAGCCGTTGACGGACAACAGAATCATAGTTTCGGATATAGCTCTCCATCCAAATGGACAAGAGAGAAACGAGCTGCTCCGGTGGCATTGACGTGAATACCAGAATCAGATTGCTGTTTTCCGATTCATTCCAGTCCTGCTGCAGATCCTCTGTGATCACCAGCAAACTTATGCCGTCTGGAATTTAGCCACTCCATTCTGATGTCACATACAACACCCCGGATTCCAGTGGCTGCTGATGGAACAGTTCTATTTTCCGGATATTCGATGATGACTTTCTGACAAGGCTGTATTCTATCTTCATCCGGTGAAAATAATCTATGACGGTGTCAATATAATCAACCATCCTGGATCACCTCGTTACACGTTTTTGTATATTATAAAAATGCAAAACGCGGCAATCAATGTGCTGTCAGCACATTGATTGCCGCACAAGAAGCTGATTTACACAATCTGAAAAGGACATGGCCTTTTCAAGCCATGTCCTTTAAATTGGGTTGCCGAATAGATCACATTTTCTCCGGCGCACCTACCGGACAATTGTCGGCGCAAGCGCCGCACTCAATACATAACTCCGGGTCGATTTGATACTGCGTATCAGTTGGCGTAATTGCACCAACGGGACATGGACCCAAACAAGTCCCACAGGAAACACATTCATTTGTAATTTGATATGCCATCATGACACCTCCGGATTGTTTTCGTCCAAAAAACAACCCCTTGTATCGAATTATATCACGTTCTATCAAAAATGCAAGCCCATCTTATGCATTTCCCCTCGATACCTACGCCTATGTGACAAATGAAGAAAGCCAGCACGTCCCGTATGGATCAATATATTTAAACCGTTACCACCACTTAAAGGGTAAAAACAAGGGTCAAGGGGACACCAGCAAAAAGAAAAAATCCTTGAAAACACAAGGTTTTCAAGGATTTTCGATGGTGCGCGAGGCGGGACTTGAACCCGCACGTGCGTAATGCACACTAGAACCTGA
>CAZFGL010000038.1:0-17692 GCA_964518645.1 uncultured Oscillospiraceae bacterium
CAGGGTGAGTTTATGGGCATCATTGGCCACACAGGTTCCGGAAAATCCACTCTGATTCAGCATCTCAACGGCCTTCTGAAGCCCACATCCGGTTCCGTCCTGTTTGAAGGAAAGGACATCTGGAGCGATAAGAAGTTTACACGACAGGTTCGCTTTCAGGTGGGACTGGTGTTTCAGTACCCGGAGTATCAGCTTTTTGAGGAGACCGTTTACAAGGATATTGCGTTCGGCCCGAAAAACATGAAGCTGGATGAGGATGAGATCGACCGGAGAGTCCGGGAAGCTGCCGCGTTTGTGGAGCTGCCAGAGGAGGTTATGGAACTGTCTCCCTTTGAACTGTCCGGCGGACAGAAGCGTCGTGTCGCCATTGCGGGCGTAATTGCCATGGAGCCCAAGGTGCTGATTCTGGATGAGCCTACGGCGGGACTTGACCCGAAGGGCAGAGAACAGATCCTGCGGAATATTCGGGCCTATCATCAGGCAAAGCAGGCTACCGTGATTATGGTCAGCCATTCCATGGAGGAAATTGCAGACAGTGTACAGCGGCTTGTGGTGGTCAATGACAGCCACATTGCCATGGACGGCACCCCCGGTCAGGTTTTTGCAAGAGCGGATGAGCTGGAGCAGATGGGACTGGCCGTACCTCAGGTCACCTCTGTGTTCCGTCGCCTGAGAGAACTGGGAATCCCGGTGGATCCCAGCGTATACACCATGGAACAGGCAGAGAAGGCCCTTTCCGGTCTGAAAGGGGGGATGGGCTGATGCTGAAGGATATTACCATTGGACAGTATTTCCCCGGCAATTCTCCCATCCATCGGATGGATCCCAGAACCAAGATCCTCGCAGTGGTGATTTATATTGTGGCGCTGTTCACGGCAAAGCATCTTGTGGGTTATTTGCTGTGCTTTGCGTTTCTGGCACTGTCCATTGCCCTGTCAACCATTAAGCCGAAAACCATTTTAAAAGGCATCAAGCCTCTGGTATTTATCATTATTCTGACGGCGGCACTGAATATGCTCTATACCGACGGCCGGGAGATTTTCCACATCTGGAAGCTTCGGGTGACGGTTGAAGGATTGCTGCAGGCAGGATATATGGTTGCACGAATTGTGATGCTGGTAACAGGAACCTTCCTGCTTACCTACACAACATCCCCCATTACTCTGACCGATGGCCTTGAGCGGCTTTTGAATCCTTTGAAAAAAGTCAGGGTGCCTGTCCATGAGCTTGCCATGATGATGAGTATTGCTCTCCGGTTTATTCCCACCCTGATTGAGGAAACAGATAAAATCATGTCTGCCCAGAAAGCCAGAGGTGCGGATTTCGAGACCGGCAACCTTCTTCAGAAGGCGAAAGCGCTGATCCCCATTCTGGTGCCGCTCTTTGTCAGCGCCTTCCGCCGTGCCGATGAACTGGCCACTGCAATGGAGTGCCGGTGCTATACCGGCGGGGAGGGGCGTACCCGTCTGAGTCCTCTCCGGTGGCAGAGACTGGATACAATTGGACTGCTGTGCTGTATTGCGCTGTTGGTTTTCGTCATTGTTTTCAGAATCATCGGGGTATAATCTATGAGGAGTAGAAGCAAATATGCGTAATATTGCCATGATCCTCATGTATGAGGGCACTGCCTACCATGGCTGGCAGGTACAGAAAAATGCCGTATCTGTATGTGAAACCATGGAACGTGCGGCCAGCATGATCATGGGGCATCCGGTCAAGATCACCGGCTGTGGACGTACCGATGCCGGTGTGCACGCTAGGAATTATGTGGCCAATTTCAGAACCACATCCCGCATTCCGGTGGATCGGATCCCATACGCCATGAATACCCATCTGCCCCACGATATTGTGGTGCGGGAGGCCTTTGAGGTACCCGAGGAATTTAATGCCATCGGTTCCTGTGTGAAAAAAGAGTACACCTATCAGGTGTACAATTCCCGGATCCGGGATCCATTCTATGTGAACCGGGCGTGTTTTTATCCAAAGCGTCTGGATGAAACGGTTATGCAGCAGGCTGCCAGCCGTTTTGTAGGAACCCATGATTTTGCTGCGGTTCGCAGTGTGGGAACCAATGTTCGTTCTACAGTTCGGACAGTGCATTATTTTGACGTGGAACGCAAGGACAACCTGATCCAGATGCGGGTCTGTGCCAACGGGTTCCTGTATAATATGGCCAGAGCCATGTGCGGAACTGTGATTTATGCCGCCGAGGGAAAGTTCCCGCCGGAGGCAGTTACAGAGATTCTTCAAAATGGAGACCGTACCGCCGCTGGCCCGACCCTTCCGCCGGGAGGACTTTATATGACCCGTTTGTGGTATGAATGCGGGGAGGTTTCTTTTCATGTTGGTTGACGCCACCGGAACGGGACGTCGAACAAACTGGAAGTATGTAATATTATTGATTTTTATTGCGGTGGCTGCCATTTTTGGCAGCTGGCTGCTGGAGCATCCGGTGACACTCTGGGTTCCGTGGACGATCCACGTTCCGGAGGGAGACTGGATCGAGGCACCATGTACCCCCTGGATGGAAGCGGAGGCGGTACGTGGCGGTGTGATTCTGTCCGGAGATGACCGGCTGACGGTTCTTGACGGACAGGGGAGAGCTGTCTGTTCTGAGGAACTTGCAGGAGGAACGGTAACAGGGGAGGGGAAGCTTGCCCTGTCCTATGTGCCTCTTGAATCTCTTGTGTATCTTTGGGATGGACAGCGACATGTTCAGATTTCCCTGCATGGTGGTGTAGATGCTGCTTTTGCAGGGGAAAGCTACGGAGCGGTGATCACTGCCGGCTCCGGTTATCTCACTAAAACTGTGATTTTTAATTCAGACGGAACCGTTACCGGAGAAGTGGGACTTGTCCGAGGAGCTATGACAGCTGTGGCTTTTTTGCCGGAGGATACCGGACTTGCCACCCTGAGTTTTTCTGTCGATGGAAAGTGGTACCTCAGTGTCTATGGGCTGGATGGGATCGAGCACAGCAGTACGGAGCTTCCTGCTGTCTGGTGCAGCACAGTCTGGACTGACGAAGCCCGGATTTTTGTCCGTACGGATCAGGAGATCCTGATCTATGACAGTGTACTCAAGCCCTGTGGCAGTGTGTCCTTTGGAACGGAACAGTTTGTTGCTGCCACGGCCGGTGACAGGGGATTTTTCGCCCTGATTACCGAAAGCCACGGGAGATACTGCCTGAGTATCTGCTCATCTGATGGAACCCGACTGGGACAGACAGAACTTCCCATGGAACCGCTGGATATTTGCATTTCCGGCCGGGGAATTTATGTGCTTGACCGGGAGGCACTGCGGATCTATGACAGCGCCTGCTCATCCAGATATATTTGTGATGAAGGTGCCAGAGCCTGGGGATTGAAAGCCGGAGACGGTGATCTGTGGCTTCTGGGTGACGGAGAAATACTGAAATTTTAACTGTGTAAATAATGCCGAATCGGCACGACTATATAAAAAGGAGAACCATTATGCGCCCTACCCTGTGCAGCAGATGCAAGAAGAATTATGCTGTGATTTTCATTACGAAGATTGAAAACGGAGAGTCCAGAAACGATGGGCTCTGTCTCAAGTGCGCCCGTGAACTGGGGATCAAGCCCATTGATGACATGATGCAGAAAATGGGAATCTCTGAGGAAGATCTTGAAAATATCACTGGCGAAATGATGAACATGATGGGGGACAGTGAAGAACTGATGCCCGCTGAGGAGACAGACGATCCCGAAGATGAGGGACGTACTGCGACCTTCCCTTACCTCAGCAAGCTGTTCGGAAACTCTGACCGCCCCCAGCGGCAGGAATCCCCGGAGGAGCCCGGAGAAAAGCCGAAAAAGTCCGGGAAAAAGGACAAAAGAAAGTTTCTGGAGACCTATTGTCTCAATCTGACCAGAAAAGCCAAAGAGGGAAAGATTGACCATGTTGTAGGCCGTGAAACGGAGATCGAACGTGTTGTCCAGATCCTGAACCGCCGTCAGAAAAACAACCCCTGCCTCATCGGTGAGCCCGGCGTTGGTAAGACGGCCATTGCAGAGGGACTTGCCCAGAGAATCGTGGACGGGGATGTGCCCTTCAAGCTTCGGGACAAGGAAATCTACATGCTGGACATGACCTCCATGGTGGCAGGTACCCAGTTCCGTGGACAGTTTGAAAGCCGGATGAAGGGACTGATCGACGAGATCAAAAAGACCGGCAATATTATTCTGGTGATCGATGAGATCCATACCATTGTTGGTGCCGGTGACGCGGAGGGCAGCATGAATGCGGCCAATATTCTCAAGCCCGCCCTGTCCCGGGGAGAGATTCAGGTTCTCGGTGCAACCACCTTTAACGAATACCGGAAGCATATTGAAAAGGACTCTGCACTGGAACGCCGGTTCCAGCCTGTCACAGTCAACGAGCCTACAGTCGAAGAGGCTGTGGCCATTATCCGGGGGATTTCCCATTATTACGAGAATTTCCACGGGGTTCGGATCTCTCCGGAGATCGCCCGTCAGGCGGTGCTTCTCTCTGAACGGTATATCTCTGACCGGTTCCTGCCGGACAAGGCCATTGACCTGATCGACGAGGCCTGCTCTGATGTGAATCTGAAGGATCCGGATATCAGCAGCCTGGCACAGATGAAAAAAGAGTGGGCAGACGTGAGCCTTGAAATTGAAATGCTCACCGATGATGGTGAACATGACGAGAAGGACTATGAGCGCCTTGCCATGCTTCGCAGCCGGGAAATGCAGCTGAATGGTGAGATCAAAGAACTGGAAGCAAAGCCTCAGCCTGCGCTCACCATGGAGAATCTTGCAAGAGTGATTGAACTCTGGACAAAGATTCCTGCCTCCAAGGTTCAGGCGCAGGAGTATCAGCAGCTGAAGACCCTGGAAGAGAAGCTGAAAAAGAGAATTGTGGGGCAGGATGAGGCCATTTCTTCTGTGGCCAGAGCGATCCGCCGCAGCCGTGTGGGGATCTCTCCCAAACGTCGCCCCGTTTCCTTTATTTTCGTAGGTTCCACCGGTGTAGGCAAAACCGAGCTGGTTAAGTGCCTTGCTTCGGAATTGTTTGACAGTGTGGATTCCTTGATCCGGCTGGATATGTCCGAGTATATGGAAAAGCACTCTGTATCCAAGCTGATCGGAAGCCCTCCGGGATATGTGGGCTATGACGAAGCCGGACAGCTTACAGAAAAGATTCGCCGGAAGCCCTATTCTGTGATCCTGTTTGATGAGCTGGAGAAGGCCCATTCTGATGTGCTGAATATTCTCCTTCAGGTTCTGGATGACGGACGGATCACCGATGCCCAGGGCAGAGTTGTAAACTTTGAGCATACTGTGATCATTATGACCTCCAATGCAGGCAGCGAGACCAAGACCGCCTCTGTGGGCTTTGGCAGCACTGCAAATGAACAGGCAAAGGAAAAAGCACTCAAGGCCCTTCAGCAGATTCTCCGGCCGGAGTTTATCAACCGGGTGGACGAGATCATTGCGTTTAACAAGCTGACTGAGGAGAATTTCCGGGGGATCGCGAAGATCATGCTGGATGAACTGAAGGATTCTCTGGTTGACCGTGGACTGGAGTTCTCCTATGACGATACTGTGGTGGATTATCTTGTGAAGAAGTCCTATTCTGAGACCTACGGCGCCAGAAATCTTCGCCGTACCATTCAGAAGGATCTGGAGGATCCCATTGCTGAAAAGATTATTGACAGCTTTGAGACACCTATCTCCCGGATCGTTCTGGAGACAGAGGATGACAAGATTCGGGTAGAGGCCCGTTAAAGCAGGAAAGGACGTGCGGGGGTATGGAACTCCGAGAAATATTTAAAAGGCCGGAGATGCGTGAACTGCTGCTCAGCAGTGCCATCGGTTTGGAGAAGGAAAATATTCGTGTGTATGAGAGCGGAAATATTGCCTATACCCCTCATCCCTTTGGTAATAAGGCCAAGCATCCCTTTATTCTGACGGATTTTTCTGAATCTCAGGTGGAGATCGGCACAGAAGTTTGTGCAAATCCGGATCAGGTATATGATCAGCTGGAAAATCTCCACGATATTGTGACCACTACAATTGCAGTGGAAAACCCGGAGGAGGAGTATCTCTGGCCCTTGAGTAATCCCCCTATTATTGATGATGAGGCCCGGATCCCCGTGGCAAAATATGAGGGAGAGGACAAGGGCAAGGAGACCTACCGGGAGTATCTGGCCGGAAAGTATGGGAAAAAGATCATGCTTTACTGCGGGATTCACTATAATTTCTCCTTTGACGAACGGCTGATTGCCCGCCTGCACCAGATCCTTGGCAGACAGGACCCCATTCACTGCCTGCGCAGTGAGATTTATCTTGCCATGGCCAAGAACTGCTATCTCTACAGCTGGTTCCCGGTGGTCATGACTGCCGCAAGCCCCATTTTCCATGAGAGCTTTATGGATCAGGGACAGAAGGTAGGCGGGGGCAGATTCCTTGGTTACAGCTCCATGCGCAACAGCCGATATGGGTACTGGAACAAGGAAGAGATCATTCTCGATTATACCAATCTGGATTCCTATATCAGCAGCGTGGTGGATGTGGTTCGCCGGGGTGTTATTCAGACCTCCAGTGAGTTTTATACCCCTGTGCGGCTCAAGCCCAGAGGAAAATACCTGATGAAGACCCTCCGGGAACGGGGTGTCAATCACATTGAGCTGCGCATGTTTGACCTGAATCCGCTGGACAAAAACGGCATGAGCAAGGCGGATATGGAGCTGATGGAGTATTTCCTGCTGTATCTTGCGGCAAAGCCGGATTTTGATTATACCCCTTACTGGCAACACATGGCCCATGAGAACCATGTAAACAGCGCCTCTTATGATATTGATGCGGTAGAGATCGTCCTGCCTGAGCGGACGGAGAGCCTGCGGTCGGCTGCCCTGCGGCTTCTGGATGAGATGGAGGATTTTTATGAGGATATTCATGTGCCGGAAGCCATTCCTGCACTGAAGCATGCCCGGAAACGTCTGGAGGATCCGGAACAGCTCTACAGCCATCAGGTTTACAGAGCCATCGCGGAGAAGGGGTATGTACCCTTCTGCATGGAGTGCGCCCAAAAAGCACTGGAACAGTCCAATGAAAAGTATTATCTGCTCAAGGGCTTTGAAGATCTGGAACTGTCCACCCAGGCGCTGATCAAGGCATGCCTGAAACTGGGCGTTAAATATGAGGTTCTGGATCGTAAGGATAATTTCGTCCGTCTGACCAAGGATGGAAAAACGGAATATGTGAAACAGGCAACAAAGACCAGTCGGGATAACTGCGCAAGTATTCTGATCATGCGCAATAAAAATCTGACAAAGCAGCTCCTGCGGGAGCATCAGATTCCAACGCCCCGGGGTGTTATTTATACGGATATTGATACTGCCATGGCGGAGTTTCAGGTGCGCAATCAGGTGGCCTGCGTGGTCAAACCCAACTTTACCAATTACGGAAAGGGCATCACCGTGTTCACCCAGCATCCCACCGAGGAAAATTTCCGGCGTGCATTGGAAATCGCCTTCAGCCAGAGCTCTGAGGTGATCGTGGAGGAGTACATTCCTGGTGATGATTATCGGTTCCTTGTGATCGGTAATGTAGTGCAGGCAGTGAGCAAGCGTATGCCTGCCTGTGTGGTTGGGGACGGTGTGCGTCCCATTCGGGATCTGGTGATCGAGAAATCTGCGGATCCCATGCGGGGGCCGGATCATAAAAAGCCCCTGAGCTTTATCGGCATGGGTGCGGAAGAGGCACTCCATCTGGAACTCCACGGAATGAGCTTTATGACCGTTCCGGCAAAGGGGGAGGTTGTGACCCTGCGTCAGAACTCCAATGTCTCCACCGGTGGTGACGCCATCGACTGTACAGATGTTGTGCATCCCTCTTACCGGGCCATTGCTCTGGAGGCTGCCAAGGCCGTTGGTGCGGTGTTCTGCGGTGTGGACATCATCACCGAGGACATTACCCGTCCGGCGGAGGAAAGTATTTTCGCAGTCACTGAACTGAATTTTAACCCGTCTATCAAGATCCACTGCTATCCCTCTGCAGGACAGGCAAGACCCATTGGCGAAGCAGTGGTGCGATTCCTGTTTGATATGGACAATGAAGCTGGAGGCATGAAATGACACTGGACGAAGCGATTTTAAAAAGACGTTCCATTCGCAGCTATGACATGGAGGAACTGGAGCCTGAGGTAATTGACGAATTCGTAGACTTCCTCTCAGAACTGAAGGTGCCGGATGAATCTATTGAGTGGAATTTTGACATTCTTCCCATTGATGATATGCGGAAAATTCTCAACGGCTTTCCCAATTTGCAGGCCCCGCACTATCTGGTGATCCGGTCGGAAAAGATCAAGAACTGTCTGCAAAATGCGGGGTACATCGGGGAGATGGCCTGCCTCTGGCTGACTGCCCACGGAATCGCCTCCTGCTGGCAGAGTACTCTGGATGTGGAGAAGGAGCATGACTTCGAGGATGTGCTTCCCTACATTACCACTGTGGCATTCGGTATGTCTGAACAGCCCTTCCGCAGTGAAGGGGAAGAGATCAAAAAGAAGAAAAAGCTGTCCCAGATCGCCTTTGGTGATATGGCATCTCCCAGAAAAGAGATTATGGAGCTTACCTGGATGGCGCCCAGCTGCATGAATATGGAGCCGGTGCGTTATCTGGTGGACACCCATCGGATCCATATTTACCGAAAAAACAACCGTATCTTGAAGTTTAATCAGTTTAACTATTATCAGTGTCTGGATGTGGGTGTTGCCATGGCACATATGGAGGTTGCGGCCAGAAAATTTGGTTACAGCGTGACCTTTGAACGGCTGAACCCGGCGCCTGATTACCGGAAGGAGATCTATCAGGCCTCGGCACATCTGAGAAAAATCGAAGCATAAAAAATGCAGGCTGCATCAACCATTTGCAGCCTGCATTTTTCAGTTGAAGGTGGCCGGATCAAAGGTGATCACAGCATAGAAGGTTTTCTTCTCTCGCTCCCGGAGTACGGTTTCTAACTGCTCTGTAATGTAGCGCTCCTTCCCGCTCAGATCAGAGGGGAGTGCCACGTCAAAAATCAGGTTGGTATGTCCTGCACCTTCCACCATGCGGAAGTCATGGGTGTGAAGCCGGTCATCCAGGGTCAGCAGGGTTTCATCCACCAGCTGATGGAGATGATTCAGTACCGGATCATCGGTGATAATGGGGTCGTAGTGGATCACAAGGTGGATCCGGTGTTGCTCCATACACTCCCGTTCGATGTTGTCTATGATCTCGTGGCAGAGCATGGGGTCTTCGTTCCGATCCATTTCCACGTGGATGGAGGCAAACCGCTGACCGGGGCCGTAGTCATGAACCATCAGATCGTGATAGCCCAGTACCTTGGGATGCTGGCTGACATGTTCTGCAATGAGTGCCTTCAACTCCGGAGAAGCTGCCTCACCAAGAAGAGGGGAGATGGTTTCCTTTGCCAGGGTGCAGCCACTGTAGAGAATAAATAGAGCCACTAGAAGACCCATGAATCCGTCTGCGTGAAGGCCACTCCAGGCCTCGATCAGTGCAGCGGTCAGTACCACTGCGGTGGAGATCACGTCATTTCTGCTGTCAACAGAAGTGGCAAGCAGGGGTGCGGAATTGATCTCCTTTCCCAGCTTACGGTTGAAAAGACTCATCCAGAGCTTTACGGCAATGGACAGGATCAGCACCAGAGCGACCCAGGGAGAGAAGGCAACAGGGGTGGGGGAAATGATCTTCTGCACCGAGGTTTTCAGCATTTCAAAACCGATCACCACCACGATGGCAGCTACCGCCAGACCGGACAGATATTCAAACCGGGCGTGACCGTAGGGATGCTCATCATCGGCCGGGCTTTCTGAGAGCTTGAAGCCCACCAGCGTCACAATGGAGCTGGCCGCGTCAGAAAGGTTGTTCATGGCATCGGCGGTGATGGATACCGCACCGGCGATGGAACCGATCACGAGCTTTCCAAGACACAGCAGCAGGTTGCAGATGATTCCCACGATGCCGGACATGCGTCCCACGGCAGAGCGTTTCTTCTGGGGATCTGTGGTGCGAATAAAAAGACGAAGCAGCAGTTGGGTCATGATTTGTCCTCCATAGTGATAATTCTGCAAGGCGGGATCCGTCGTTAAAAGCGGCGCCATGGTCAGCGCCGCCGGGATCCTGTCGGAATTAAGAATACTCATTCGCCACAAGTATAGCGGAAAAACCGGATGATTGCAAGAACCGACGGAAAGTTTCCGCAAAAATCCGGGAAAAACAGTTTGGACACATATTCGACACATTGGTACCATAAGGTATAGCCATGAAGGGAGGAGAGAAAATGTCTGACCATATTTTGATCGTTGAGGATGAAAAGCTTCTTCTGGATATTTTGTGCGATTACTTTGCCTCCAAAGGGGATGTGCCCATTGGGGCTTCCAACGGGATGGAGGCTCTCAGGTATTTGGAAAACGATCATGCAGATGCGGTGCTGCTTGATATTATGATGCCGGAGCTGGACGGATTTTCTGTATGCCGGGCCGTGCGCAAGGATTGTGATGTGCCGGTCATTTTTCTGACGGCGCTTTCTGATGAAGATGATAAACTGCGGGGATACGAGCTTGGGGCGGATGATTATGTAACAAAGCCCTTCTCCATGGCGGTGCTGTATGCAAAGACCAAGGCGCTCATTGCCCGCAGCCGGGGCAGTGTGCTTTCAGGCGGTATGCTTCAGGCGGGACAGATCACCCTGAATCTGAATGAGCGCAGCGCTGTGATTAAGGGCAGGGAGCAGCAGCTTCCCAACCGGGAATACAAGCTTCTGCGCTGTTTTATGGAAAACCGGAATCAGGTGCTTACCCGGGAGCAGCTTCTCAGAAAGGTCTGGGGCTATGACTACGAGGGGGACGACCGTACAGTAGATACCCATGTGAAGAAGCTCCGGGCAAGAGGCGTGCATATTGAAACCGTGATTCGTGTGGGGTACCGATTCAGGGAGGACTGATCTATGAGCGGTAAGTACAGAATAAAACTGGCAGAGCGCTTGCAGAGTCTCACAGGAAAGCATGTGCCCGCACTCACCGCTTTGGTGACAGGGGTACTGTTCCTTATTACCATGACTGTTCTGCTGGTGAACGGTGCGAAGGAAATACAGGAAAATATGGAAGATTTCCTGGGAGGACAGTTTGAGAAAATAGAGAGCAGCGTCACTGATGTGACTCGAAGCGATGATAGTACCAATCGTTACAGCGCCTATCAGATGGCTATGGCCAATCAGACGGAGATGGATGGGGCGGATTATTCCTATATAAGCGGTTCCTTTCTGATGAACATGGATTGTGATATACTAAACGAATCCCGAAACTGTCTCATATGTACCCTGTGGAATCAAGGGGAGACGGACAGCAGGAAGATCACCATGGGTTTTTTGCCTCAGAACACATCGGATGTGGGGGCGTTTCTATGGAACTCTGACCTGATCAGATCCTCAGCAGACAGTGATCAAGGGCTTACCGTAAAAGGATACTGGAAAGACGATATATTTATGACCGTACAGATCAGTGGCGATTACGTGGAATATATCAGTCCCGTGGATCCGCCGGAAAACTGTGCCCTTGAAACCATCACGGTGGGGAAAGACAATTCTGACTGGCGCCATTGCAGGATAGAGTGTATCAGCAAGAACTATGGTTCAGAGCGTTTCAGTACAGTCAATTTCGTAAAACGTTGGCAGCAGGTGGATAAGCTGATGAAGGAATTCCGCCCGTATGCGCTGCCTCTGGCAGAGATGCAGGAGTACCGGATGGATTCCGGAGGGCTGTTTTCCTTCAGAACCATGCGGATTGTTCCGGTGGTGGATCCCTATGGCGCATCCGGAAATATCAGAATGCTGCTGGCGTATTGTACCAGTTTTTCACCGTTGGGGCTTGCAGCAAAGGAACTGCTGATGAATGGAACCATGCTTACCCTTCTGTGCATTTTCTTTGCAGCGGGATTTCTTCTGGCATCCGGAGCAGGTATCCTGAGGAAACGGGAAATTCAGGGGTTTCAGGATGAGTTTCAGCGACAGAAAAAGGCGCTGGATTATGCACAGAACGCCGAGGCTGCCCGCCGGGAGATGACAAGTGCCATTGCTCATGAACTGAAGACCCCCATTGCGGTGCTGTCCTCCTATGCAGAGGCTCTGCAGGAGAACATTGACGCTGAAAAGCAGAGCTATTACCTTGGGGTGATCCGGGAAGAGACAGAGCGTATGGATCGCATGGTGCTGGAACTGCTGGATCTTTCCCGGCTTGAGGAGGGGCGGTATAAGCTGCGTCGGGAGAGCTTCGACCTAGAGGAACTGGTGCGGGAGATCCTCAGACCCATTGAGTCATCGATTCAGGAGAAACAGCTGACACTGGAATGGCAGATTGGTGAAAGAGAGACCAATGCCGACCGTTACCGCTTTGGACAGGTAGTGGAGAACTATCTTACCAATGCCATTGCCCACACGCCCCAGGGGGGGAAGATCGTTCTGCGGATTGGAATGAACCGGGAAACCTTCTCGGTGGAAAATCAGGGCAGGAACATTCCAACAGATCAGCTGAACAAGGTGTGGGAGACCTTCTGGCAGGGAGATTCCTCCCGGAATAAGCGTGGCTCCGGTCTGGGGCTGGCCATCTGCCGAAGTGTTATGATGCTCCATGGGGGCAACTGTAAGGTGGAGAATACAGCCTCCGGCGTCCGGTTTACCGCCAATATCTCCAATGTTCGGAATGGGGGTGTGGTCACATCCATGCTCCGGGAGGATGTGGTGGAGCTGTCCTATCCCATTGCGCAGGAATATACCACAGTGGAACGGGTGTTCCTGCGGCTCCGGCTGCTGGATTCCATCGGACTTCACCGGGAGATCCGGGCAAATAATATCCAGTGCGGAAATCTGGTGGTGAAAAGCGCCACAGACCACCTTTATCCCGGCTATGTGATATGTTGGGAGGACTTTCGTATTACCATCACTGTGGATACCCGGCTGAAGCAGCAGGCGCTGCTGGTCAATCAGTTTCAGCCTGTGGGACGGCTTTCCAATTTTCCTGCCAGCTCTGGGGCTGGACATTTTGTACGATAAAGTTTCCCCGGAAAACCGACAGCTTTTTGCGGTTTTCCGGGGTTCTTTCTGTTTTGAACGGGAAATCAGGGCAGAAAAGAGGAGGCCGGGGCAATGAGGTTGAAGGAGTATTTGCTGTGTGGATGGCCATGCAGCAGGAAAGGAGGGAAAGGTATGAGCGATGTGATGTGGGCTGCGGTGCTGAGCTTACTGGGGACTTTGATCGGTACCTTCACCGGCATTGTGACCTCGGCCAAACTGACAGAGTACCGGCTTAATCAGCTGGAAAAAAAGGTTGGGGAGATCAATCAGCTGGTTGTACGGATCTATCAGCTGGAGAAAAGAACCGCTGTCCATGAGGAACGGCTGAGAGCCGGGACAGGGATCCGCAACCGCAATTTTTATGGCCCAACCTGAAAAACGGCGGTGATGCCTGGTGCATGTTTTTCGGGGATCGGGACATACTGAGAAAAAACGAAGGAAGGATTTTTATGAAAAAGAAAATCCTTGTGGTCTGTATGGGAGCGCTTGTGCTGCTCTTTGGAATTCAGGTCTTTATGGAGCGTCTCTTTACGGACAGGTTGCAGGAGATGACTGCGGCCATGGCTGAGACGGAGTCTGCGGTCAGACTCCCGGAGATATACGCCCTGTTTGGGGTGGATCAGGAGGAGGGCGATCTTGGCCGCTCAGACTGCATTCTGCTGGTGTCTCTGGATGCGCAGGGGGATTTGCGGCTCTGTTCCCTGGCACGGGATACCCTGGTGACTATGCCCGGAGAGGGAAACGAGATCAAACTTGGGCATGCTTATGCGCTGGGAGGGCCGGAGCTGGCCATGGAGACCATCAATGAGAATTTTGGACTGGACATTCAAAAATATGTTTCCGTGAATTTCAGCCAGATGGAGGAACTTGTGGAGCTTCTTGGAGGGGTGGAGGTGCCGCTTACTCTGGCAGAGTGGGAGTATTTAGGGCTTCCGAAGCCATATCTGGGAACACGCCGTCTGAATGGAGAAGAAGCCCTCTGCTACAGCCGGATACGGGCCATAGACAGCGATGATATGCGCACCGGTCGACAGCGTCTGGTGCTGATGGGCATGCTGAATCAGCTCCGGAAGTGCCCAAGAGGGGATCTGCCAGGACTGGTGGTGGCAGGAATGAAAATGTGCCGCACCAATGTGGACATTCTCACAGCGATGCATCTGGGAAAACAGGTGCTGGATCACCGCCCGGATACACACACCATGGCACTGCCGGGGGATTCTGTACCGGCATGGGGCTGGGTGCGCAGAGATGGCGTATGGTATTACGTCTATGATCTGCATGAAGCAGGGGAGCGGCTGGAACATTTTTTCTTCCCCGAAAGTACGCAATAAATCCTCCGCTGCCGGAGGGGAGAATATCCGGCAGATATAAAAATCCCCATGGTGAGGGGTGGAAGCGACGATGACTTCAGAAAAACCCACCATGGGGATGATTTTATTCCGCAAAGAATTCAGAAAGGGAGATCCCAAGGGCGTGACAGATACGTTCGATGGTGTCGATTTTCAGCTGTCCGCCCCGTTTTTTTG
Source organism: uncultured Oscillospiraceae bacterium (assembly GCA_964518645.1). Classification (GTDB taxonomy): domain Bacteria; phylum Bacillota; class Clostridia; order Oscillospirales; family Oscillospiraceae; genus HGM13006. The sequence goes on from CAZFGL010000038.1 coordinate 14,643, forward strand.
CAGTTTGCAGGGTGGAGTAGGAGATGCCACATTTCTGCGAGAGCTGGTATATGGTCAAGTTTCTTGCCTCGGCCAGCTCATATACACGGTGAATGGTGTCCATAGAATGCTCCTTTCTCAGGACAAAACACGTCCGGCAATGATGAAGGAAAGCTCCGGGGAGACGACACGGGGGGCGTAACTGCGGTTATAGGAGACGAGCACTGGCTGGGGATGCAGGACACCGGTGGAATCCAGAAATGCCTCGGAATCCGGCTGCTGCTCCTGATAGACCTTGATATAGCCCTCACCGTCGTAGAGAAACAGCCCCACCTGTCCGGGAAGAAGACTGCTGCAACGCTGTACCCAGACGATCTGACCATCGTGATAGACCGGTTCCATACTGTCACCGCTGACCCGTACCCCAAAATCAGCACCGGCAGGAATGGCGTCCTCCGGGAAGGACAGCAGTTCAAACCGGTCATCATCCAGAAAAGCACCGGTGCCCGCAGAGGCGGACAGGGTACTGACCGGCATGGTGATATATACAATCTGAGATTTCACAGGGGCGTAGCGCCCGGAGGCAATGAGATCCTCCCGGTAGTCTCGAAGCTTTTTCAGCCCCAGATCGTTCAGCGAATCTTCAGGGACGGGGAATTCGGTAAAATATTCTGTGGCGTTTTCGATCTGGAGTGCGTGGCAGGCAGCCAGAAGCTGATAGCCGTTGGGGACGGCGTCCCCGGATTCCCACTTTCCCAGTCCCTGCCGTCCGATGAGAATGCCGTAGCTGCGAAGCAGGGTACTGAATTCCGCAAGGCTCAAGCCCCGTTTCTTCCGGGCCTGCGCCAGTCTGGTTCCAATGAAGTTATGCTCCCGTTCTTGGGCGGCATTATAAAGCTTTGAAGTGCCCGCAGGGGCGTGGTAGCGCTGTTTTCCCATGATATATCCCTCCTGATATATCAATTATACACCGAAAACAGGCTGCTGTCAACGAAAATGCTCCTATTATGCGACAACTGCGCAGTTGACTGAGAAGAATAAGAATATTATACTAAGAGTGTAGAAAGGAGCGGAGCAGGGTGTGTCAGGGAAACTATATCTGCATTGATCTGAAAAGCTTTTATGCGTCGGTGGAATGTGTAGACCGGAGGCTGGATCCTCTGAAGGCGAGACTTCTGGTGGCGGATGCCTCCAGAACGGACAAAACCATCTGCCTTGCGGTGTCTCCTGCGCTGAAGGCGTACGGGATCCCCGGCCGGGGACGGCTGTTTGAGGTAAAGCAGAGAATCCGGGAGATCAAAGCTGCAACCGGTCAGGAGATCGATTTTATTGTGGCACCCCCCAGAATGGCCCGGTATATAGAGGTGTCTACCCAGATTTATGGGATATACCTGAAATATATTGCCCCGGAGGATATGCATGTGTATTCGGTGGACGAGGTGTTTATAGATTGCAGCCGGTATTTAAAGCTCTATGGGATGACACCCAGAGAGCTGACACGGCGCATGCTGAAGGATGTACTGACCCAGACGGGGATCACCGCAACTGCCGGAATTGGAAGCAACCTGTATCTGGCCAAGATCGCCATGGATATTGTGGCAAAAAAAGCCCCCGCAGACCGTGACGGTGTGCGGATGGCGGAACTGGATGAGGGGCAGTACCGTAAGCTGCTCTGGAGCCATCAGCCTCTGACGGATTTCTGGCAGATCGGCAGTGGAACGGTCAAACGTCTTGCGGGAAAGGGGCTGTATACCATGGGAGATATCGCCCGGTGTTCTCTGGGACGGCGGGAGGATTTCTACAATGAAGAATTGCTTTTTCGGCTGTTTGGAGTCAATGCGGAACTGCTGATTGACCATGCGTGGGGGATCGAGCCGTGTACCATGGAGGATATTAAAAGCTACCGGCCCACATCCCACTCCAACGGGATCGGGCAGGTGTTGTCCCGCCCGTATACATGGGAGGAGACCAGAATCATTGTACAGGAGATGCTGGAACAGCTGGTGCTTCAACTGGTGAATGACGGACTGGTGACAGATGCCATCGTGCTCCATGTGGGCTATGACCGGGAAAATGTGAGCTATCAGGGAGAATGCGTCACAGACCATTACGGCAGGAGGATTCCCCGTTCTGCCCATGGTACCGCCAATCTGGGGGGATATACGGCGCTGGGAAGCCGGATCCTTCCGGCGGTGATGACCCTGTTTCGGGAAATTGTGGATCCCAAGCTGACGGTGCGGCGGGTCAATGTGGCAGCGATCCGGGTGCTGGAGGAAAAAAACGTACCGGAGCAGCTGGATCTGTTTCAGGACAGCACCGGGGCAGCACGGGAAAAACAGCTTCAGTGGGCTGTCTTGGGTCTGCGGAAGCGCTATGGAAACAATGCGATACTCAAGGGCATGGACTTTTTGCAGGGGGCAACGACCATGCAGCGCAACGAACAGATTGGAGGTCACAAGGCATGAATCCATATGGAGATATTATAAACCGGCAGCGGCCACCGTCCGGACGACCCAGAATGCAGCGGCAGGAACGTGCAAAGCTGTTTGCACCCTTTGCAGCTCTGACCGGATTTGAAAAGGCCATTGAACTTTGCCGGGAGAATATGAAGCCCCAGGAGACAGAACGGGTTCCGGTGGAGGAAATATGACAAAATAATAAAGGAGCGCTGCCGCAGCAGCGCTCCTTTATTATGACCTGGCCTGTAAGCCGGGTTCTGTAATCGACAGCCATCTATCTTGGCGCAGCGTTGCCGCTACGCTCCAGCCACCTAAGCGGGAACCGCCGGGCAGACGTTAAGTTCCCTTTGCGGTGTTGCTCCGGATAGAGTTTACAGGGCTGCGCGCTTTGACACGGCAGCCGGTGAGCTCTTACCTCGCCTTTCCACCCTTACCGCAGCCCGAAGGCCACGGCGGTATATCTCTGTTGCACTTTTCCTGTAGTCACCTACGGCGGGCGTTACCCGTTATCCTTGCCCTATGGAGCCCGGACTTTCCTCATTCGGGGCCTTTCGGCGCACCTCACGCGGCTGTCCGGCCAAGTCACGCCCTATATGATACTTTAATTTGCGG
>CAZFGL010000039.1:0-13690 GCA_964518645.1 uncultured Oscillospiraceae bacterium
GTTATTATGATGGTAAATGACAATCCGGCACAGAAGTTCGTTAAGGAAGGCCTCACATTTGATGATGTGCTGCTGATTCCGGCAGCAAGTGAGGTTATCCCCAGACAGATCCAGCTGGGAACCTGGCTTACAAAGAAGATCCACCTGAACATTCCTCTGCTGTCCTCTGCAATGGACACTGTTACCGAGCACAAGATGGCCATTGCCATGGCTCGTGAGGGTGGTATCGGCATCATTCATAAGAATATGCCCATTGAAAAGCAGATCGAGCAGGTGGATATGGTTAAGCGCTCCGAGAATGGCGTTATTACCAACCCCTTCTATCTGGCTCCGGAAAACACCCTTCAGGATGCTGACAACCTGATGGGCAAGTACAAAATCTCCGGTGTCCCTGTCTGCGTAGAGGATCGCAAGCTGGTTGGTATCATCACCAACCGTGACATGAAGTTTGAGACCGACATGACCCGGCCCATCTCCGAGGTTATGACCCATGAGAATCTGGTGACTGCCAAAGAGGGTATCACCCTGCCCGAGGCCAGAGAGATCCTGAGAAAGCACAAGATCGAGAAGCTCCCCATTGTGGACGATTGCTTCCGTCTCAAGGGCCTTATCACCATCAAGGACATCGAGAAGGCAGAAAAGTATCCCAACTCTGCACGTGACGAGTCCGGCCGTCTCCTTTGTGGCGCTGCCATCGGCGTAACTGCCGACGTGGTGGAGCGTGCTGAGGGACTGCTGGCTGCCGGTGCTGACGTGCTGGCACTGGACAGCGCCCACGGCCATTCCAAGAACATTCTGGAGTGTGTCCGCAAGATCAAGCAGCAGTTCCCCGAGGCTCAGCTGATCGCCGGTAACGTTGCAACCTATGAAGGCACCAAGGCTCTGATCGAGGCTGGCGCTGACTGCGTTAAGGTTGGTATCGGCCCCGGCTCCATCTGCACCACCCGTGTGGTTGCAGGTATCGGTGTTCCTCAGATCACTGCGATTTATGACGCTGCATGCGCAGCCAAGGAATACGGTGTGCCCATCATTGCTGACGGTGGCATCAAGTATTCCGGCGATATTGTTAAGGCATTGGCTGCCGGTGCGTCCACCGTTATGATGGGCTCCATGCTGGCAGGCTGTGAGGAGAGCCCCGGAGAGACTGAAATCTATCAGGGCCGTCAGTTTAAGGTATACCGTGGCATGGGCTCCATGGCTGCAATGGCACAGGGCTCCAAGGACCGCTACTTCCAGGAGGGTAACTCCAAGCTGGTGCCCGAGGGTGTTGAAGGCCGTGTTCCTTACAAGGGCGGCGTTTCCGATACCATCTATCAGCTGCTGGGCGGTATCCGTTCCGGTATGGGCTATTGTGGATGCCCCACTGTGGGAGAACTGCAGGAGAGAGGACAGTTTGTCCGTATCACCAGCGCCGGTCTCATCGAGTCCCATCCCCACGATATTACCATCACCAAGGAAGCCCCCAACTACTCCAGAGGCTAAAGAAAACAAAAAGGGGCGTGTTGCCATTGCAGCACGCCCCTTATTTTTAAGGAAATCAGACTATGGTAGATATTTTTGTAAAAGATTTGGTCAAGTCATTTGAGGTGGGAAAAAACCTGTTGGACGGTCTCAGCTTTGAGGTGCAGCAGGGGGAACGGGTCGGTCTGCTGGGTAAAAACGGTGCCGGCAAGACTACGGTGTTCCGGATTCTCACAGAGGAGATAGACTATGACGAGGGAACGGTGGAGATCGCCTCCGGGAAGAAGATCGGCCTGATCTCTCAGATCCCCCGCTATCCTGCGGATTATACGGTAGAGGACGTGCTTCGGTGCGCCTTCCGGGAGCTGCGGGAGATTCAAAAGAAAATGGAACTGCTGGAAAGGCAGATGATGGAGGACGCAGGAGAAGCCATCCTCCGGGACTATGACAAGCTCCGCAACCGTTATGAAATTGGCGGCGGCTACGACATGGATGTGAATGTGGATAAGATCTGCAATGGTCTGGGTGTTGCGAAGGATATGCGTACCCAGCTGTTTTCCATGCTGTCCGGTGGAGAAAAGACCCGTGTCAATCTGGCACGGCTGCTGCTGGAGGAGACGGATATTCTGCTTCTGGACGAGCCTACCAACCATCTGGACATGAAAAGTGTGGAGTGGCTGGAGGAGTATCTGCTGAAGTTTAAGGGAACCGTCCTCACCATTTCCCATGACCGGTATTTTCTCGATCAGGTTGTGGATCGAATCATTGAACTCCGTGGTGGCAGGGCAGAGAATTACAGCGGTAACTATTCCTTCTATGTGGAGGAAAAGGAGGCCCGGTATGAGCTTCAGCTGAAACAATATGAACAGGAACAGGCGAAGATTTCACAGCTGTCTTACACCATGGAACGGATGAAGGGCTGGGGTATTAATAACCGCACCCTCTACCGCCGTGCCATGAGTATCCAGAGCCGGATCGACCGGATCCAGAAAACAGAACGGCCCACAAAGGAAAAAACCATGCATGCATCCTTCGGACAGAAGGAGTTTCATGGAGACGAAGTCATGGTGCTGAAAGAACTGCAAAAGGGCTTTGATGGCCGGACGCTGTTTTCTGATGTGAACCTGCTGGTGCAGGGGGGAGACCGGATCGCCCTTCTGGGAGATAACGGAACGGGAAAGTCCACGTTCCTGAAGCTGCTGATGAAGGAGGAAATGCCGGATGGAGGCAAGATCAAGTTCGGCCCCTCTGTGAAAATGGCCTATCTGCCTCAGATCATCCACTTCGACCATCCCGAACGTTCAATTTTGGATACCATGATCTATGAGAAAAACTACTCCACCCAGACCGCCCGGAACCGGCTTGGAGCCTTCCTCTTCCAGGGGGAGGATGTGTTTAAACCCGTATCTGCCCTGTCCGGCGGTGAGCAGAGCCGTCTGCGGCTGTGTATGCTGATGGATGAGGAGATCAATCTGCTGATTCTGGACGAGCCCACCAACCATCTGGATATTGCGTCCAGAGAATGGATCGAGAATGCGGTGGCCGGATTCCAGGGAACGCTGCTGTTTGTGTCCCATGACCGATACTTTATCGATCAGTTTGCAAACCGGATCTGGAATCTGGAGGATGGAAATATTACGGATTTCAAAGGCTCCTACGGTCAGTTTAAGGCCATGCGCCAGCGTCAGGCACAGATGGCGTCTGCAGCCCCCAAAGCCCAGAAGGAGAAAAAGGAAAAGACTGTGACACCGGAGGCTGCCCAGAAGAAAAACACCAAAAGTCTGGAAAAGCAGATTACCCGGCTGGAACGTGAGATCGAAAAACAGGAAGCGCTGCTGGAAAAGCTGGCAGAGGATATTCAGTCTGCGGCCACGGATTATGGAGAACTGTCCAGACTGATGCAGGAGCAGGAGAGCGCACAGCAGAAACTGGACGAGATGTATGCCCGCTGGGAGGAGCTGTCCTCGCTGCTGGAGGGATAATATGAAAAAACTGATGGGAACCGGGCTTCTGTTTGCGGGATCGGGTGTTGTGTTCGTGCTGTTGCCGGTTCATGTTGCCATGACCGGGGTGGTGCTGCTGCTTCTTGGGGGAGCGATGCTTCTCGGAGGGGGTCTGATGAATAAACCCACATACCGCCGTGTGAACTGTTTTTCTGCACTGACGGTATTGGCATCGGTAGGGGTGATCTGTCTGATGGCAGCAATGAATATTATTACCACCAGCGGTCATTCTGACTGGGAGCGAGCCGGGCAGTCGGAATATGGGATCGTATTGGGTGCGGCAGTGCATGAAAGCGGCCGTCCCTCAAGGATTATGGGTTCACGTCTGGATGTTGCACAGCTGTTTCTGGAAGAAAATCCGAATGCACGGCTGCTCCTGTCCGGAGGACAGGGGGACGATGAGCCCATGAGTGAGGCTCAGTGTATGTACGATACACTGACAGCACGGGGAATAGATCCTCACCGGCTGATTATGGAGGATGAGAGCCATACGACCCGGGAGAATTTGATCAATTCCATGGCGATCATCCGGGAGCAGGGGGGCACAGAGAAAACCATCACCCTGATCACCAGTGAGTTTCATCAGCGCCGGGCTGCATTTATTGCGGATTCTCTGGGGATTGATACCTGCCCCGTATCGGGGATTACGGATCAGTGGTTTTACCGGGTCAATTATACCCTCCGGGAAGTGTTTGCCTTTGTAAAAGCCTATATCCAGAGCTGACTTTGTAAGAATAGGTTGGCAAATCCGGATTTGTGGGCTATAATAAAGAAAAACCATCGAAAGGATGTAATTTCATGAGCGAAAACTGTAACGGCAGCTGTTCTACCTGCGGGAAGGACTGCGAAAGCCGTCAGGCAGAGAGCCTTCTGGCACAGGCCAATCCTCTTTCCAATGTGAAAAAGGTGATCGGCATTGTATCCGGCAAGGGCGGCGTTGGTAAGTCCACTGTCACCTCCATGCTGGCTGTGGAGATGAACCGCCGTGGTTTCCGGACTGCTGTGCTGGATGCGGACATTACCGGCCCCTCCATTCCCAAGGCGCTGAACATTAAGGGAACCCCTACCGGCTGCGAAGAGGGTATGATCCCCATCCGCAGTGAAACCGGCATCGATGTTATGAGTGTAAACCTGCTGCTTCAGAACGAGACTGATCCGGTTATCTGGCGCGGCCCTGTGCTGGCAGGTGTGGTAAAGCAGTTCTGGACAGATGTGATCTGGAAGGATGTGGACTATCTCTTTGTGGATATGCCTCCCGGAACCGGCGATGTACCTCTGACCATATTCCAGAGCCTGCCTGTGGATGGCATCATTGTGGTGACATCTCCCCAGGAACTGGTAAGCATGATCGTGACCAAGGCTGTAAAGATGGCAGGAATGATGAATATTCCCGTGATCGGTCTGGTGGAAAACTACTCTTATCTGAAATGTCCTGACTGCGGCAGGGAAATTGCCGTATTCGGCAAGAGCACCATTGACGCAGTGGGTAAGGAACTGGGAATCCCCGTGATCGGAAAGCTTCCCATTGATCCGCTTCTGGCGCAGGCCATGGACGAGGGACTTCTGGAGCATGCCAAGGTGGATGCCATCGGTACTGCTGCTGATGCACTGGAAAAGCTGTAAAAGGGATTTCCGGATTGAACACAGAAAGATAGAAAACAGGATGCACTGTCACAGATGGTGTATCCTGTTTTTTGTTGTATGCACTTTTGGAATGAATCCGGGAATAAACAGAATTGCACCCTCTCTCCCAGGTCAATATAATGACCATAACACCGAGTATATCGGAAAAAAGATGCAATTGATGAAAAGAAACAAGACCCTTGCCCTGCTTCCAGAGGAGTGCGTTGCCCAGTTTCAGGAGACGGTGAACTCCATGGGCGGCGAACGGATGGAAGAAATCTATCAGGATGCTTACCGGTGTTATCTGGAGAAGTGATGTTTGACGGGGCCGGAGGATTGCTGTAAAATGGATCTGAAGACCCTGCACATATAATTTGAAAGTGAAGGTGAATCAAAATGGAACAGAATCTCCTGCGCTTTCCCGTGGATCAGTATACCATGGAGGAAACCGTAGCAAAAACCGCAACCGGCCCCAAGACAATTACATACCGTGCTTATGAGCATATCCCCTATGTGGCAAAGCCTGTGGATCTGGAGTATCAGAGCCTGGACGTGTGGGTTCCCGAGACCGTGGACGGAGAAAAGGTGGACGTTACCAATGCACCGATCCTGTTTGTGATCGGTGTTGGTGGATATATGTCCTGCAATAATTATCAAAAGGGTATGATGATGCCACCCCCGGGTGCCGGTGGCCCTGAGGGAATGCCTCCCATGGGTGGACCCGATGGTCCCGGGGGAATGCCTCCTATGGGCGGACCCGATGGTCCCGGGGGAATGCCTCCTATGGGCGGACCCGGTGGTCCTGATGCAATGCTTCCCGGTTTGGGCGGTGCAGAGGGCCCCGGAGAGAACAAGGCTCTGGCTATGAGCTATGGTTTTGTGGTAGTGGCTCCGGGGTGCCGGGGACGGGATTGTCAGGCGTCTGACGGTACCTACTTCGGCAAGGCTCCTGCGGCTATGGTGGATCTGAAGGCAGCTGTCCGCTATCTGCGCCGAAATAAAGATCTGATTCCCGGCAACGTGGAACGGATTCTCTCCACAGGAGGAAGTGCAGGTGGTGCACTGTCCTGCCTGCTTGCGGCCTCCGGCAACAGCCCCCTGTATGAGCCTTATCTCAGGGAGATCGGTGCTGCGGAGGAGCGGGATGACATCTTTGCTTCCGCATCCTACAGCCCCATTATCAATCTGGAGCATGCTGACGGCGGTTATGAATGGGAGATGGGTACGATCCCCTGCGCAGGTGCTGCAACCGGCCCCATCAAGGTTGTTCCGGGACTGGTGGATCAGACCCTGTCCGCCCAGCTCAAGCAGGAGTTTATGGACTATCAGACCGGCCTGAAGCTGAAGGGACTTGGGGAATTTGGTACCATCACCGGAGAAAATCTGGAGGAGTACATTCTGAAAACCTATCTGCATACTGAGGCAACCCGGTATCTCAAGGCGCTGGATGAGAAGGAGCGGGCAGCGTATCTGTCTGCCCACAGCTGGATCCACTGGGATGGGGAACATGCAGAATTCTCCTTCCAGGACTTCCATCAGTATAAGGGCCGCATGAAGGGACTTCCTGCTTTTGACGATTTCAATAAGGAGATGGCAGAGCCGGATCTGTTCGGAACAGAAACCGTAAAAACCCGGCATTTCACCACCTTCAGTCTCCGGCATGATCCTACGGAAACCGCCACAGAGCTGGATGAGGATCTGAAGGTAATCATCAATATGATGAACCCCATGTACTTTGCACTGAATAACAATCCCGGTTGCGCACCCCACTGGTGGATCCGCCATGGTGCCATTGATAAGGATACCTCCCTGCCCATTGTTACGGATATGGCCACGGCCCTTGAGAACATCGGCAAGGATGTGAATGCACGGCTGGTGTGGGATGGCGGTCATTGTGAGGACGATGATCCAGATGGACTGATGGTCTGGATGAAGGCAATGTGCTGATTGAATGGTAAAAAGAGCGTCTCCACCCGGAGACGCTCTTAACTGTTTCTACCGATACTCCGGCAGGTATGTTTATGTATTACCTGTGACCCGGCACAGACGGCTGTGCATCAGGAACATGAGAATCAGGATCCCCAGAAGGTACCCGGGGTACAGCCCAATGCCCCCGTGGTTTGCCAGCAGTCCGAACAGGGGCGGCATCAGACAGGAGCCGATATATGCCGAGGCCATCTGCATGCCGATGATGGCCTGGGACTTGTCCGCACCAAAGGTTGCAGGGGTCGAATGGATGATGCAGGGGTAGATGGGGGCACAGCCCAGCCCCATCAGGAGAATCCCGGCGATGGAGAGGGCGGTGGAGTGGGGGATAAAGACTGCGATGATACCCAGAAGAATTAAACCCTGCCCCAGCCGGATCAGCCTGTGATCCCCGAGACGCAGGGTAAGGAACCCATTGATGAAGCGTCCAAGGGTAATGCCCAGATAGAACATGCTGGCGTAGGCAGCAGCGTGTTCAGCATCCATGCCCCGGTGCAGCACAAGAAAGGAGGTTGCCCACAGTCCGGCGGTGGATTCCAGTGCACAATAGCAGAAAAATGTAACGAAAACCGGTTTTGCGCCCGGCAGCTTTAAAACCTGAGCCATGGTCAGAGAGTGACCAGACTGGGCTTCCAACGGCCCGGAGCCTTTCCACAGGGGCAGCGTGAGAAACAATACCGCAGTGAGCAGAATCTGGATCACGCATACAATGCCATATCCCGCTGTCCAGCCCCGCCCGGCAGAGAGGGCATAGCTCATGATATACGGGCCGGCAGCGGCACCAATACCCCACATACAATGCAGCCAGCTCATATGACGGGAGGAGTAGTGGACGGCGACATAGTTGTTCAGCGCTGCGTCCACGCCACCGGCACCCAGCCCGTAGGGAATTGCCCACAGTATCAGCGTCAGAAAGGAATCACAACGGGAAAACCCGAACAGCCCCAGTGCGGTCAGAGCCACGCTGCATGCGGTGACCCGTCCAGCGCCGAAGCGATGGGTGATACGGTCACTGCACAGACTGGAAAGTATGGTTCCCAGCGTGATCACCGTGGAGATGAGGCCGGCATAGCTTACAGGGACACCAAACGAGGGATACATAAGGGGCCATGCAGACCCCAGCAATGCGTCAGGGAGCCCGAGACTGATAAAGGAAAGATAAATAATAATCAAAAGAAGATGGATCATATATATACCTCCGATAAACACATGCATTGTACCACAAAATGAAAAATATGCAACGAAATTGAGAAAGAGTTTGACAAAAAACACGGAAGCAAGTATACTTATCTCTGCAAGTGACGGCCTGACCCGCTGATTTGGGGACGGGTCGTTTTGTATCGAAAAGAAAAGGGAGTGGAGACCATTAAAATTTTTGCACTGGTTCTCTTTGCACTTACTTATGTACTGATGATCACGGTACAGAAGATCCGTCCCTGGGTGGCGGTGGGAAGCGCATTGATTTTTGTTATTTCCGGCATTGTGTCCCTCCGGGGGCTGGTGGATGCCATTGACTTTAATGTTCTTATGATGCTGGCGGGCACCATGGGTACGGTGTCCCTGTTCATTGAATCCCGGATGCCGAACCTGATGGCAGAGGCGCTGCTGAAAAGATCCCCCAACACCATGTGGGTGGTGGTGGCAATGAGCCTGTTTGCCGGGGTCGTGTCCGCCTTTGTGGACAATGTGGCCACGGTTTTGATGGTGGCACCAGTGGGACTTGCCATTGCCAAAAAGCTGAACATTTCTCCTGTGGGCATGATTGTTTCTATTGCCGTGTCCTCCAATTTGCAGGGTGCCGCAACCCTGGTGGGTGATACCACATCCATTATGCTGGGCGGCTACGCAGATATGACGTTCCTTGATTTTATCTGGATGCAGGGAAAGCCCAGTATCTTCTTTGCGGTGGAGCTGGGCGCACTGGCCACGGTTCCGGTAATCATGTTCCTGTTCCGGCACAACAGGGAGAAGATCCAGATCAGCGAGCATACTGAGGTGACCAACTATGTGCCCACCATTCTGCTTTGTGCAAATGTGCTGCTGCTGATCGTGGCAAGCTTTGTGGAGAACCGTCCTCAGCTGACCAACGGATTTATCTGCATGGGTATTTTCCTGATCGGCCTGATCCATTCACGGGTCATGCGTGGGGACTTTGTGGTGGCAAAACAGGCGATCCGGGAGATTGACTATGAGACTCTGTGCCTTCTTGCAGGACTGTTTGTGGTGATCCAGGGCATCACCAATGTGGGCCTGATCAATGACATCAGTGACCTGATTGTGAAGCTGGGCGGGGACAACCTGTTTGTACTTTACTCCATCATTGTCTGGGCCTCCGTGCTGTTCTCTGCCTTTGTGGACAATATTCCCTATGTTGCCACCATGCTTCCTGTGGTCAGTGCTATGGCAACGACCCTGGGGGTGGCACCCTATCTGCTGTTCTTCGGTCTGCTGACCGGTGCTACACTGGGTGGCAACCTGACTCCCATTGGTGCTTCGGCAAATATTGCCGGCATCGGCATCCTGCGGAAATCCGGTTATGAGGTCAAAAACAGCGACTTCCTGAAAATCGGTGTACCCTTTACCCTGTGTGCGGTTCTGGTGGGATACATCTTCTGCTGGATCTTCTGGGCATAAGCAGAAGGGTTATTAAAATTTGATTGTGAAAACGTGTCGGAGCTTGACTCCGGCACGTTTTTTTGTACACAGGTGTGAACAGGGAAAGGGGGTTATTAAAAACGGCCTTTTTCTGTATTTTGGCAGGATACTTGCAGTCATATATGTAAGACAGGTTTTATGGTGAAGCAGCGGAGGAGAACGCTTAAAAAACATGTCGGATGGTGTCCAGTATTTGGACAAAAAGGTAATCGTCTGTTGTTTGAAAAAGCCAAAGTCAAACAAGGGAAACTCCGCGTCTCTGTGATCGGTGCCTGCAATACAGTGACTGTACGCAGACCGGACTGTTTACAGTTTATGTGTTTGTCAAAATACTGTATGGAAATGAAAGAAAGGGGTTTTTACATGGAAAGAAAGTATCAGATTTTCTATCCGGGAGTCTATTCTGAGGAAGAACAGGAGGCTCTGAAAAAAGCAAAGCAGGATGCGCTGAAAGCAGCGGAAATGTCCAGAGCGCATCCTACAACAATAACCCAGGAAAAGCTGCTGCATCATGCATTCAAATGGGATCCGGATAATCCTCTGTTCAATGATGTGGAGTATGCAAAAAACAGTCGCTGGAATGGTCTCTATGCGATGCCCGGCAGTGTGGATCTCATGGTCATGGGAGAAAGTGTGGATCGTTATCAGAAGGTGTTTGGTGACGCAGTCTATCTGGCCAACGATGGGGGACAGGTGGAATTCTTCCGTCCGGTACGTCCCGGTGATGTGCTGACGGTGGTTCCTGAGAATGTTCCTCTGGAAGATATTACACCGGAGGAGGGCAGCTATCTCCGTACCTTTAAGATGGAGGGCAGGGGAATCGCCTACGACCAGAACGGAGAAAAGGTGATGAGCTGTGCCGTCTATACCAGAAATTCCATGAGCCGGTATCTGGACGATGGTCCCAAGCAGACGGAACTTGAAAAGTCTCTGGGCTGGATCAACTATCTTGCACCCGGCCATTACACCACGGAGGAGGAGTGGAAATATATCGAGTCCCTCTGGGAAAAGGAGACCCGCCGGGGAAGCCAGACCCTGTACTGGGAGGATGTTAACGTAGGGGATGAACCTGCATGGTGCTGTGATGGTCCGGTCAGTGCGCTGGATATGGCGAAGGTTATGGATATCGGGTGCCCCACAACCACTCAGATGATGAAAAAAGGCAGAAAGATGCCCATGCGGGATCCTGTTTACAATATGCCATTTGGGGGCGGTGACTGGCATTACAGCAATTTGAACATTCCCGGTGGACGAGCAATTTTCTATAATTTCCACGCCAGAAACTATATTCTAAGAATGATTACTAACTGGATGGGTGATGATGGCTTCATCCGGAAGTTCTACTGGACCAAGAGCATCATATTCAAGGAGATGAACCATACCGGAATTGGTGCTGCGGTTTTGAATAAGGTGCCATATATGCAGGGAAAATACTGCAACCGTCATGGCATGGAAGGGGATACCTGCATTTCCAAGGGCTATGTGACAGCGAAATATGTGGGTGAGGACGGAAATCATTATGTGGACATGTCCTGTTGGGGTGAGACACTGGATGGAGATATTATTCAAGTAGTGGAAGCAACGATCATGCTTCCCACCAGAGAGAATCAGTGAAAGGATTGATCCAATGAAAAAGTTTATTTCAGTAATGATGGTGCTTGCGCTCCTGTGCAGCCTTTTGACTGCCTGCGGAGGAACTGGGGAAAGTGGCAGCGGGGCCCAAAGTGCATCGGATGCAGTTGATGCGAATGTGGAAGAAATGATACCTGCTGTTTTTGCGACCGAAGAGCCGGAACAGGAGAATTCCGTAGTGGCAGAGGAAGCAGAACCGGAGATCATAGATACCAGAGTCAGTTATGAACTGCCACTGTTTGAAGAGAACCAGACCATCAGTATCTGGTACCCCATTCGTCAGGGACGGGCAACCTTCCCGGGGAAGGACACCGAACAGGCGCGGTTCTGGTACGAGGCCCAGAATAAACTGGGGGTTGATATTGCGTGGATCGAATGTGGGCAGATCGAAGCCTCTGAGCAGTATAATCTGTTGGTGGCAGGTGGCGATTGGCCCGATATTATCTATGAGGGCCTTTGCTCCCGTTCCGGATCTGCATATAATGGAGGCTATGAAAAGGCCATTGAGGATGAGGTTTATCTTGATCTGGCGGAATATGTGGAAGAGTATGCACCCAACTATTATCACTGGATCAACGTTAACGAGGATGCCCATAATGCGGCTTATACAGATTCCGGTTCTATTGGCGCGTTCTATACAATCAATGTGGAGCCTGCCCTTCAAAACATGGGTATGATCGTAAATGCGGACTATCTGGATGCCACCGGTCTTGATGTTCCTGAGACTATGGAGGAATGGGAAGAAGTCGTTGTAGCCATGAAGAACAACGGTGTTGCATTCCCGGCAGTTGCCGGTTCCAGTGGTACTATTTTCTGTGGCTATGCGGCCAAGGCTATGGGTGCCACACTGGATTCTGTTTTCCTTGTGGAATGCGCCAGCGATGAACTGGTTTACGGCATTTCTACGGAGGAAACCCGGGCGTATCTGGAAATGGCGGCAGAGTACTATGAAAAGGGCTATATTGACGACAGTTTTATGAGCATTGTTTCTAACGACAGTTCCCCCTTTACCTCTGGAAAGGTGGGCACATGGGAGGCCATGGGGCAGGAAGTTGCTGTGTATGAAGATTATTATGGAGTGCGTGTATATGCATGCCCCATAATTATGAGCGAGGGGATGGAGGCTGGACAGACCATTCTGGGCGAATCCAAATCCAACTATGTTTCCGATCTTCCCGGTATGGCAGTTACAACAAGCTGTAGCGATATTCCGGCAGTTATGAAGTTTATGGACTGGTTCTATTCTGATGAAGGTGCGCTGATTGCCAACTACGGTTGGGAGGAAAGTGTTACCTATGAAGTTCTAGACGATGGTACCTACCGTGAACTTCCCTTTATGGAGGAGACGGATGCAGCAACAAACTGCTCCAATAAGGGAATCTACACGATCATTGGAGATTTCGGCCTGGTGTATCCCAATATCAGTCTGGAACTTGCAAATGATGTTCAGCGGAATGCAGCAGAGATGTGGACACCTGATGCAGACTTCACCGGATACACTTATAAAACTCTGCCTGCATCGATTTCTCTGAACACAGAAGAGAGTAATGAAGTCAGCAGTATGTTTGCCGATATTGAAACCTTTACCCAGACCAAGGTTCTTTCCTGGATCTGTGGTGAGGAAGAACTGAATGATGATACCTGGAATGAATATCTTGCAGCCCTTGACAGCATGGGAATTGAGGATTGCAGAGAAGCCTATTCTGCGGCATATCAGCGGTATATCAGCAAATAAAAGAACGAAAAGGATTGTGGCATTTATGCTGCAATCCTTTTATACTCTGCGCTGGCACAAAGGCTATCAGCCAGCGGGAACCCGCCGGAGCTATCAAACAGGCTTCCAATTTTAAACGTCGCCCCCGCGTGATATGCAGTTCCCATTATAAATGCATAAAAGAGAGCGTATAACAGCACAAAAGAATCCCCGCCAGGAGTCGAACAACTCTAAGCGGGGGGTTCTTTATTTGATTGCGGGGACTACGGCGATATCGCCGCCAATAGCCAAGACCACTTTCATCCATGTATCAGGCCGTGGCGTGGAAGCAGGGGGGCATATGGTCAATCCAGTACATTGTAACCTTCAATCGTCTCTGTGATAGGGACAACTTAAACAGATTTTTTTATAGTTTTCTTTGCTTGTAGCCTCTTTTGGGGCGGTGTATTCCGGGGCTCCAGCGTCAACCACAGAATGAATATCAAAACAGATTACCGCATCAATCGGCTTTAAGTCCATGAGTGGACACAATACAGGATACTCAATATCCATTTTTGTTGATTACCTCCATTATGGCCAACGTGACAGCGTCGTACTGCGTCTTAGAATACGCAGT
>CAZFGL010000039.1:13790-17296 GCA_964518645.1 uncultured Oscillospiraceae bacterium
GTCCCCGTGATTGCAGCGGTGAATGGATTTGCCCTGGGTGGTGGCTGTGAGCTGTCTATGAGCTGTGACATTCGGATCTGCTCAGAAAATGCAGTGTTTGGTCAGCCCGAGGTGGGGCTGGGTATTACACCGGGCTTCGGCGGCACCCAGCGGCTGGCCCGTTTGGTTGGCCCCGGCATGGCCAAGCAGATGCTGTATACCGCCAAGAATATCAAGGCTCCGGAGGCATTGCGTATTGGCCTCGTCACCGCTGTTTATCCTCAGGAAGAGCTTATGGAGCAGGCAGAAAAGCTTGCAAAAACCATTGCAGCCAATGCACCCATTGCAGTGAGAAACTGCAAAAAGGCGATCAATGAGGGACTGGAGCTTCCTATGGATGAGGCCATTGCTCTGGAGGAGGAACTCTTTGGTGCATGCTTTGAGACCGAGGATCAGGTCAGTGGTATGGCCTATTTTCTGGACAAAAGCAAGGATAAAGTAAAAAAGCCGTTTGCAGGTCGCTGAGGACAACGCGGTTCTCAGTCCGGACAGCAGCTTCCCCATAAATAAAAAATCAGTTAAGGAGGAATCAACAATGAAAGTTGGAATCATCGGCGCTGGCACCATGGGTGCCGGAATTGCTCAGGCGTTTGCCGTTACCGAGGGTTATGAGGTTCGCCTCTGTGACGTTACCGAGGAACTTGCCACCAATGGCAAACAGAAGATCGTCAATAATCTCAGCTTCCTTGTAAAGAAAGGAAAGATGACGCAGGAGTCAGCGGATGCTGCACTCAGTGCAGTTAAAACAGGTCTCAAGAATATCTGCTGTGACTGTGATCTGGTGATTGAAGCCGCTCCCGAACGGATGGAGATCAAGAAAAGCACCTTCCGGGAACTGATGGATATTGTTCCTGCGGGCTGCATCTTTGCCACCAATACATCCTCCCTGTCTATCACTGAAATGGGAGCAGGACTGGATCGCCCCATGATCGGTATGCACTTCTTCAACCCCGCTGACCGTATGAAGCTGGTGGAGGTGATCGCCGGTGGTAATACGCCCAAGGAACTGGTGAATACCATTGAGGATATTGCAAAAAGCATCGGCAAGACCCCGGTAGAGGTTCAGGAAGCTCCCGGCTTTGTGGTAAACCGGCTGCTCATTCCCATGATCAATGAGGCCATCGGCATTTATGCAGAGGGCGTTGCCAGTGTTTCAGATATTGACGCAGCCATGCAGCTGGGTGCAAACCATCCCATGGGCCCCCTGGCACTGGGTGATCTGGTTGGCCTGGATGTGGTCCTTGCGATCATGGAGGTTCTCCAGAACGAGACTGGCGATCCCAAGTATCGTCCCCATCCCCTGCTCCGGAAGTTGGTTCGGGCCGGCAAGCTGGGTAAAAAGACAGGTGTCGGCTTCTACGATTACAGAAAATAAAGATCCCGTCCTGAGTTCAGGACGAGACGGAATTAAGCACCTTAACCAGAAATGGAGGAACATAGATTATGGATTTTACACTGTCGAAAGAGCATGAAATGGCGAGAAGCCTGTTTGCTTCCTTCGCAGAGAAGGAAGTAAAGCCTCTGGCACAGGAGGTAGACGAGACCGAAGAATTCCCCCGCCAGACGGTGGAGAAAATGGCCAAAAGCGGCTTTCTGGGAATCCCTGTGCCCAAAGAATACGGCGGCCAGGGCTGTGACACACTGACTTATGTTATGTGCGTGGAGGAATTGAGCAAGGTTTGCGGCACCACCGGTGTTATCGTATCGGCGCATACCTCTTTGTGTTGTGATCCGATCATGACCTACGGCACCGAGGAACAGAAGCAGAAGTATCTGATTCCTCTGGCCAAGGGTGAAAAACTGGGCGCATTTGGCCTTACAGAGCCCGGCGCAGGTACAGATGCCCAGGGACAGATGACCCGTGCGGTGCTGGATGGTGACGAGTATGTACTTAACGGCTCCAAGATCTTTATTACCAACGGTAAAGAGGCAGATGTCTATGTGATTTTTGCTGTTACCGGTGTTGTGGAAAAGAAGGGACGCACCAGCAAGGAAATTTCCGCATTCATTGTGGAAAAGGGGACCCCCGGTTTTACCTTCGGTACCAAGGAAAAGAAAATGGGTATTCGAGGCAGTTCCACCTATGAGCTGATCTTTACCGACTGCCGTATCCCCAAGGAAAACATGCTGGGAGCAAAGGGCAAGGGCTTTACCATCGCCATGCATACGCTGGACGGTGGCCGAATCGGTATTGCTGCGCAGGCACTGGGCCTGGCAGAGGGGGCACTTCAGTGCACCATCGACTATGTGAAGGAACGCAAGCAGTTTGGCCGTTCCATCTCTGCATTCCAGAACACCCAGTTCCAGCTGGCAGATATGGCCACCAAGGTGGAGGCTGCAAAGCTGCTGGTATACCGGGCTGCACAGGCAAAGAACACTCAGAAGTCCTACTCCGTGGAGGCTGCACAGGCAAAGCTGTATGCATCCGAAGTGGCAATGGAGGTCACCACCAAAGCAGTTCAGCTCCACGGCGGTTATGGATACACCCGTGAATATGATGTGGAGCGCATGATGCGTGATGCGAAGATTACCGAGATCTATGAGGGAACCAGTGAGGTTCAGCGTATGGTAATCTCCGGCGCATTGCTGAAGTAAGCCCCTGGATCTGAATGAAAAGGAGTGACAATTCGATGAAAATCGTTGTTTGTATCAAGCAGGTGCCGGATACCAAGGGCGGCGTCCGCTTTAAGGCTGACGGTACTCTGGATCGTACCGCTATGCTGTCTATTATGAATCCCGACGACAAGGCCGGTCTTGAGGCTGCACTGCAGCTTAAGGATCAGTACGGCGCAGAGGTCACTGTCCTGACCATGGGTATTCCCAAGGCTGAGGATGTGCTGCGTGAGTCTCTGGCCATGGGCGCAGACAAGGCAATTCTGGTCACAGACCGGGTGCTGGGCGGCGCTGACACATGGGCTACCTCCCAGACCATCGCCGGTGCCCTGCGGAATCTTGAGTATGACCTGATCATCACCGGCCGTCAGGCCATTGACGGTGACACCGCACAGGTAGGCCCTCAGATTGCAGAGCATCTGCATATTCCTGTGATCTCCTACGCGCAGAAGCTCCGGATCGAGGACGGATGCGTCATCGTGGAGCGGCAGTACGATGACCGGTATCATGTACTGAAGGCAAAAATGCCCTGCCTGATTACCGCACTGTCTGAACTGGGTGAGCCCCGTTACATGACTCCCGGTGGTATTTTTGATGCCTACAAGACGGAGATCACCGTGTGGGGCCGGAATGACCTGAAGGATGTGGATGACAGCAACCTGGGCCTGAAGGGATCTCCCACGAAAATCGCCCGTTCTTCCGATAAGGTTCGTAAGAGCGAAGGAGAAAAAGTCAGCCTGAGCGCCGGAGAGTCCGTGGATTATCTGATGGAGAAACTCCAGGAAAAGCACGTTATCTAAGGCGAAACAGAATGGAGGTTACTATGAATACAGATCAGATTTCCCTGGATGCAT
>CAZFGL010000040.1:0-17137 GCA_964518645.1 uncultured Oscillospiraceae bacterium
GGAGATATTTCAGCAGAAAGGTGAGGGAGGTCTGTCCAAAGACCCGCAGTGCCAGCGTAAGGAGCATTCCGAGGATGAGCACCAGCATGTAGACGATGCAGATAAAACGTTTAAAAATAAAGTTCCGGGTGTCATCCACGTCAGCGATACTGTTCAGTCCGTCCAGAAGTCCAAGCATGCTTTTGGAAGCAGTCCAAAGCAGGGCAATGGCGGAAAAGGAGAGAGTGGCCACATCCCCGTGGGTAAGATCCTCCGTAATGAAGGAGAAAATACCACGGAAGGCCGGGGGAATTACCCGGGTCATTTCTTCCAGAAAGGTCTCTGTTCCAAAGGGGGTATAGCTGAGAATGGCCAGTATCAGCATCAGCAGGGGCAGGATCGCAGTGATAATGAAGAAGGAGGCACTGGCTGCGTAGGTGGAAATATGAAAGGAACCAAACCGCTTTCCATAGTAGCGAAGGGTGCCGAGATGTCGCATGGAGGTATCCTCTTTTCGGTGGTAAAAATGCATCAGCGCTGCTGATAGGGTGCTCGAGCAATCCGGAAGATATTCTCCCCGTGACAGTCCATAGCCGTGATCACAGGCAGCTCGTTCACGGTGAATTTCTTGACGGATTCACAGCCAAGATCATGAAAGGCAATCTCTTCGGCGGACTGGATACAGCAGGCAATCAAAGCCCCTGCGCCACCCACAGCACAGAAATAAGCGCTCCTGTTTCGGACAAGGGATTCATGTACCTGGGGACTCATCTCCCCCTTGCCAATGATCCCCGCAAGCCCCAGATCCAGCAGCCGGGGAGCGTAGGGGTTCATCCGGCTGGAAGTGGTCGGGCCACAGGAACCCACTGCCATGCCCTTCTGAGCCGGGGTTGGGCCGGCATAGTAGATCACAGAGCCTTCCAGCGGGTAGGGCAGCGGTGCGCCCGCATCCAGCAGAGAGAATATACGTTTATGGGCTGCGTCCCGGGAGGTGTATACCGTTCCCGACAGGAGTACACGATCCCCGGCGTGAAGCGTGGGGATCGCAGCCTTTAATTCAGCGGTATGAAGCTTCAGTTCTCTCATGCTTCGGCCTCGATGGTTTCTGCGGGATCCGGAATCATGGAATCCAGAGCGGACAGCTCTTCACGGGATGCATTGATTGCAGCGGTCAGCTTCTGACAGGCGGCATCCAGAACAGCTGCCTGCTTCTGGACGGCCTGAGCGGTTTCTGCAACAGCGGCCTTCGCGTCCTCAAAGGCATTGTCAGTTCCGTGACAGATCTGCTCCATCTGGGTATAGAGCTTTTTTGCACGCTGATTGGCCAGCCGTTCTGCGGCCTCTGCACGGCGATATGCCTCCAGCTCCAGCGAAGAAATGGCGGGAGCCTCTGCTTCTGCCTCCTGCTCTGGGGGGACGGTCTCGTCCTGCATCAGTATGGAGGATGCCATGAAAAGATTCAGCTGTTCCTGAAGCGACTGAATCTCATTCTGCTGCTGGGCGATCAGTTTATTCTTTGCTTCTATTTCTGCACGGTGATTCTGGGCTGTTTTGGCGATGTATTCGGACACATCCCCTTTGTGAAACCCACCCACGGAAGTCCGAAAACGATAGGCACAGGTGTTGATTACTTCGTCAGACATGACATTCCCTCCGTAATATTTCCTTTAACCCAAGAATTATATCATATCATTTGAGGGAAATGCAATATATTCCTGCACCCCAGCAGAAAAAGCCATCCCCTTCCGGTACGGGAAGCACCGGAAGGGGATGAGATTTGTTTATTTAATTCCGAGATCCAGACAGGAAAGCCAGTTGAACCGGAACTTCTTGCCCCGGGTAAGGCCGGAGGCGGTATCCACTGCAAGCTTATATACATAAGCTTCGTAGGGGCCAAGCTCTTCCTGGGTGATGGTGTGGAGACTGAACTTGGCCTTCAAAGCCAGAGCCTCCATATTCTTTGCAGGTTCTGCGCCCCAGGGAACCAGTCGCTCCACATACTGCCACATGTTCAGAACACGCTGATTGGGATTCTCGTGGCGGAATGCTTTGCGCCGACGGTGGCGAACTACGCTGCGCCGGATCACCATGGTGATGACAGCAGCAACCAGCAGAATCAGCAGGACAAAGGGAATCAGAATCAGGTTCTTTGCCCGGGCAGCGCCACCGGAATCCGAGGACACCGGTGTGGAGCCTGCCGGAGCGTCAGTTACCTCCGGAGAGGGGGATGCTTCAGCAGGGGCAGCTTCCGTCTCCTCAGGGGAGGGGGATGCAGGTGCTTCCGAGGGGGTGGGCTCTGCCGGCTCCTCCGAGGGGGAGGGGGGCGGTGCAGTGGGCTGCTCCACCTGAGGAAGCAGAGAAGTCTCACCAAAGCCCGGAGTGGTCTCCACCGGGATCCAGCCCAGACCGCTGATATAGACCTCTGCCCAGGCGTGGGTATCCTGATCCAGAATGTCAACAGGAGTGTTTGCTTCCGTTACCGTGACACGATAGCCGGAGGCGTACCGGGCGGGAATGCCCAAAGCACGGAACATGGCTGCGGCAGCAGTGGCAAAGTGGACACAGTAGCCCTCGTTGCTCTCTGTAAGGAAGTATACCGCAAAGTCATAATTGACCGGCTGCCGGGAGACATTCAGCTTATATGTGCCGGAGCCACGGATAAAGGATGCGACCCATGCCACAGTTTCGGCAATGGTCATTTCCGGGTCGTACCCGCAGGTAATGGCCAGATCATACAGTGTGGTTCTGGTCTCTTCGGGGAGATCCAGACAGGTATCCGAGACATATGCATCGTAGCTGCTGTTATAGTACCCGCTGTCCTCTGACAGATCCAGAGTGCGGATGCCGGGCCAGTAGTAGATGATATAGTCATCCTCGTTGATATTGATACGGAGGTCGCTGGAAATGTCCTCCGCGCTGGGACAGCTGATGAAGCCGTAAGGGACAAAGAGTACATCAGATCTGTCATTGAAGTTCTTGATCTGCACAGCGCCCTGCTGGACAGTGCCGAACGCAGTTCCCAGAGAGGTGTGGGCGTAAACGCTGTCTGCGCTGGAGGCTTCGTTTGCCGATTCCCAACTGGAACCGGTGTAAATATCCTTGGCGGCACCTCTGAGATAGATGGGGCCAACCTCAGTGGAGCTCAGCTGCATCATAAGGTCATCGCTGCGATCCCGGGTGCCCTGTTCCGTAAGATCAAGGATTGTGCTGGTATCTGCGCCCAGCTCCTGCCGGTTCTGGCCGGTGCTGTTTCGTTCCAGCAGATTCTGAAGGGATTCGGGGAGCATGTCGATAAAGCTCTCCACCAGCTCCGGGAGTTCCTTTTCCCGGGTATCTGCTTTTGGATATGCAGTACCCACAAAGCTCATAAACAGGATCACTGCAAAGAGGATCAGTCCCACACGGATAGCATCCATGGCGGGGGGCTCTCCGGGGCGCTCCCGACTCAGCAGTACGGTCACCCATACGGTGAGCAGCAGTGTCAGAGGAACCACATGGGGCGGGGTGTCATTGATGATGACACAGAGCAGCAAAAAGGGCAGGGTGCCTGCCACGCTGATCAGGCAGGAGCGATAGCCCACGCCCCATGCCATCCAGATGGCCAGCAGCATACTCAGTGCTGTGAAAAGCAGGGTGTTGCTCTGGGCAACATATGCCTCCGGCGCAGCAGGAATGGCAAAGGAAAAATTGGGATAAGCGGTGGAAAAACGTTCAAGAATATCATGCACCAGCTGGGTCAGCGTGGGAGAGATTGGGGCAAAAACGTCTGTAACCAACCCCGGTACCAGCAGAATCAGTGCCAGCGGAATCAGAGACCACAGGGCCTTCTTCCACATGAAGCAGCCGGTGAAAAGCATGGCGGCCAGAAGTGTACCCAGCACCAGAACAGGAATGTTTACGGAGAAACCAAAGCCGGTGACAATACACAGCACCGCCGAAGAAGCGCCGGTGGCTGCCAGAAGTACGTTAAGAATATATTTGGGAAGGTATTTTGTCATTTGGCCACCTCCCCGAGAATACCTGCTGACAGGAGAATCTCCTGAGGCTTCAGGAGGGCAGGGGGAACCCGCTGGCCGGCCCTCTGCGCCAGCATCCGGGGCATGATCTCCTCCAGATGTCCCTGTGCGGCGGTGAGATACTGCTCATGGCCCTGGGCATCGATCCAGCGGAGAATCAGTCCGGCGTTATTCTGGTTCAGGTAGATGAGGCACCATGCCAGCTGATCCAGGGCCAGATCCCGTCCGCTTGGGTCGGCGGGCCAGTCGATCCAAATGGAAGCCACCCGTTCCATGGGCTCCAGCGTATCCCGTACCACGGTTTTATCCAGTGCGGCGCTCTTTTTCCAGTGGATGGAACGGAGTGTGTCGCCGGTACGGTATTCCCGAAGGTCATAAAGATTTGCACCGCCGGAGAAGGGCTTTGCCACCATGCTGGTGCTGCCGTTCCAGTCGGGGTGCTCCGGAGGCTCCTCCGGGAAGGGAACTACCGTCACATAGACCGGAGCGACCTTCTTAACCGGCATGGGCAGCAGCCCGGTAAGATCCATGATCCGCAGCCCGCTCAGGGAGCAGCGGTACTGACAGCAGTGGGAGGTGTCCAGAGGAAAACCGTCGTAGACACTTTTCAGTTTTACTTTCTTTGTTTCGCCGGTTACGACACTGGTGGTGCGGAGCTTTCCACGGACGGTGCCGGTGGCGAACAGCCGACTCTGCCGCAGAGAGAGGGTCACAGTTGCCTCACCGCCCCGAATCACCTGATCAGGAACAGACAGGTAGACCTGGGTAAAAATCGCACCGGGCAATGTCAGAAACCAGGAAAACAGGGGAAGCACCAGCGCAATTACCAGGAGCATACCGGCCACATATCCGGTATAGGCAATCCGGAACAGTCCCAGAATGACCAGAACCACCAGATATACAATACGATTTTTCAGCATAGAAGCCTCACTTCAGCTTGGGCGCAGGTACTTTCTTCAAAATGGCGGCGCAGATGTCCCGGGCGTTTTTCTGTTCCTGCTCTGCCTGACGGGTCAGAAGCAGACGATGGGCCACGGTGTCGGCAAAAATAAACTGTACATCCGCAGGAATTACATAGTCACGGCCCTGTACCCATGCAACAGCACGGGCCATGGATGCCAGTGCCACAGAGGCACGGGGAGAAGCACCCTGACGGAGATCAGGATGATTCCGGGTGGCGGTGACCAGACGGACGATATACTTGAAAAGATCATCAGATGCATAGGTGCTGGCGACCTGTTCCTGAATGGAGGCAAGAATGTTCTGGTCTGCCACGGCGGCAATGTTGTCCAGAGGGTTGCACGCCTGCTTTCTGCGGAGCATTTCCAGCTCGCTCTCCGGTGCGGGATAGCCCATGGACAGACGCACCATGAAACGGTCCATCTGGGAATCCGGAAGCAACTGGGTGCCGGAGGAACCATAGGGGTTCTGGGCGGCAATAACCATAAAGGGCTTGGGCAGGGGATGGGTTACACCGTCCACGGTAACCTGACCCTCTTCCATTGCCTCCAGCAGAGCGGCCTGTGTACGGGAAGAAGCACGGTTGAGCTCATCAGCCAGAAAAAGGTTACAAATAATTGCACCCTCCTGATATTCTGTGCTGCCGGTTTCTTTGTTGAATACGGTGAAGCCGGTCACGTCTGTGGGCATAACGTCCGGGGTGAACTGCATACGCTTATAGTTGAGCTGAAGTGCCCGGGAAAAGGCAACAGCCAGAGTCGTTTTACCGACACCGGGCTTGTCCTCCAACAGTAAATGCCCCCCGGCCAGCATGGTCAGGAAGGTTTTCAAAATCATATCATCTTTACCGACAATGGCACGGCGTACCTCGGTCAAAACTTGTTCAGCATAATTCATGTAAATATCCTCTTTTCTTCACAGGTGTTAATATCATATCATAGCTTCCGATTCCGTTCAAGGGTATTTGCACGAAAAGTATCAAAAAGTTACAAAAAGCGACAGGCAAGGACGTAGAAATATAAGAATGAGATTGTCAAAAAATCTAAAGAAATTTCGCAACTTTGTGGGAAATGCACAAGGGCAAAGAAGGAAGAGTATGGTATAATACTTTAAACAGCTACATCAGAATGTAAAAGGAGATGTGTACCATGAGCAGACTCACCATTATGTCAGCATCCAGAGCACAGACAACGGTGGAGGGGCTTTATACCGATATGGAACGGCGCATCATTGCCAGTCCGCCGGGTATCTGTCCGCTGGATCTTACCAGTGCTTTTTTGAAGCTGTGTCGTGCCCAGACCTGTGGCAAATGTGTGCCCTGCCGGGTGGGACTGACACAGATCGCCAATATGCTGTATGAGGTACAGTCTCATCGGGCAACCATGAAAACCTTGGAACAGATCCGGAACACCGCCAGAACCATCGAGGATTCTGCGGACTGCGCACTGGGTGTGGAGACCGCCAGACTGATTCTCCGGAGTCTGGACGGCTGCTGGGATGACTATGTCTCCCATGTGCAGGAGCACCGCTGTTCTACAGTTACAACCCAGTCCATCCCCTGTGTTGCAAACTGTCCCGCAGGCGTGGACATTCCCGGTTATATCGCTCTGGTAGAGGCGGGACGTTATGCAGACGCAGTACGGCTGATCCGGAAGGATAATCCCCTGCCTGTGGCCTGCGCCATGATCTGTGAGCATCCCTGCGAGAGCCGGTGTCGCAGAACCCTGCTGGACGCACCCATCAATATTCGTGGCCTGAAGCTGGCAGCGGTAAATTATGCAGGGAAGGTTCCCGCACCCAAGTGTGCAGAGTCCACCGGGAAGCGTGTTGCCATCATTGGCGGCGGCCCCTCCGGTCTTTCCGCAGCATATTATCTTCAGCTGATGGGACATCAGTGTACCATATTTGAGAAACGGAAACATCTGGGCGGTATGCTCCGGTATGGCATCCCCAATTACCGGCTGCCCCGGGAACGGCTTCAGGAGGATATTGACTGTATCCTCTCCACTGGCGTGGAAGTGAAGCTTTCCACCGGGGTTGGCAAAGGCGAGGGGATGATCTCCATGGAGAAGCTCCGCGCAGATTATGACGCAGTGTTTATTTCCATCGGTGCCCATGACGATAAAAAGCTGGGGATCCCCAATGAGGACGCAGAGGGGGTCATCTCGGCAGTGGATATGATGGGCTGTATCGGTGACGGTATTATGCCTGACTTTACCGGAAAGCGTGTCTGTGTCATCGGTGGTGGCAACGTGGCCATGGACTGTACGCGAAGCGCCATCCGCTGTGGTGCGGAGAAGGTATCCATTGTGTACCGCCGCCGTCAAGTGGATATGACCGCACTGG
The DNA here is from genome assembly GCA_964518645.1 of uncultured Oscillospiraceae bacterium. GTDB lineage: Bacteria > Bacillota > Clostridia > Oscillospirales > Oscillospiraceae > HGM13006. The sequence goes on from CAZFGL010000040.1 coordinate 7,302, forward strand.
TGGAAGAGGTTCGTGGCGCACTGGAGGAAGGTGCAGAGATGCTGGATCTCCACGCCCCCCACAGCATTGAAATTGATAAGGATGGCCGGGTGGTTGGCCTCTGGACTGAGCCGAAGCAGGTCGGCCTGATCCATAACCGCCGGGCAGATGTAATCAGTAATGGCCAGACACCGGAGCTGATTCCCTGTGATGTGGTGGTTGTGGCCATTGGTCAGGCCATCGAGACCCAGTATTTTGAGGAAGAGGGCATTCCTATTAAGCGTGGTGTCATTGATGCCCACGACTGGACTGCGGTTGAGAACGCCCAGGGCGTGTTTGCCGGAGGCGACTGTGTTACCGGCCCCAAAACCTGTATCCGTGCCATTGCAGCAGGTAAGGTCGCTGCAGCCAATATTGATAATTATCTGGGCTATTACCACTCCATTGCGGTGGATGTGGATATTCCTGAGGTGAGCCTGCGGGATCATAAATACTGCGGCAGAATCAATCTTACAGAGCGGTATGCCGAGGACCGGAAGGGCAACTTCGATCTGATGGAAAACGATATGACCGAACGTGAGGCTGTGCAGGAGGCAAGCCGCTGCCTGCGCTGCGATCACTTTGGATGCGGAAGCTTTAAGGGAGGCAGAAGAAACGAATGGTAAACGTAACTGTAAATGGAATTCCGGTTTCCCTGCCGGATGGTGCGACGATTCTGGAGGCAACCAGAGCTGCCGGTTTCCCGGTGCCCACCCTCTGCTTCCTGAAGGATATTAACGAAATCGGTGCATGTCGTGTGTGTGTGGTGGAACTGGAAGGGGCTGACCACCTGATCACCGCCTGCAATAACAAATGTGCAGAGGGTATGGTGATCCGCACCAACTCCCAGAAGGTTCGTGAGGCAAGACGTACCAACATTGAACTGATCCTGTCCCAGCATCGGCTCAACTGTCCCACCTGCCACCGGAATGAGACCTGCCAGCTGAAAAATATTGCCCATTCCATTAATATGGATGATGTGATGAATTTCCGGCATGAGTATCCCGCAGACAACTGGGATACCTCCTTCCCAATTATCCGGAATGAAAGTAAGTGCGTCCGGTGTATGCGTTGTGTCTCCTTCTGCGAGAAGGTACAGACACTGGGAATCTGGGATATGGTAGGCACCGGCTCCCACAGCACGGTAGGTGTTTCCGGGGGACGGAGCATCCAGAATGCGGACTGCGCTCTGTGCGGCCAGTGTATCACCCATTGCCCGGTGAATGCCCTCAGTGCCCGGGACGATACCAAGGCTCTGTTTGGACTGGGCGGTGCCATGAATGACCCGGATAAGGTGGTTGTGATGCAGGTTGCTCCTGCGGTTCGGGCGGCCTGGGGTGAGCATTTCGGTTTGACACCGGACGTGGCGACGGAAAAACGTATGGTCACTGCCCTGAAGCGGATCGGTGTGGACTATGTGTTTGATACCAATTTCTCTGCGGACGTGACCATTATGGAGGAGGGAACGGAGTTCCTTCAGCGTATTCAGGATGGCACGGCACATAAATACCCCATGTTTACCTCCTGCTGTCCCGGTTGGGTTCGTTTCCTGAAATCTCAGTATCCGGATATGGTCAGCGAGCTGTCCACCGCAAAGTCTCCCCAGCAGATGTTCGGTGCGATCACGAAAACCTATTTCGCTAAGAAAATTGGGGTGGATCCTAGAAAGATCGTCTGTATCTCCGTAATGCCCTGTGTGGCAAAAAAGGCGGAGACGGATATTTCCAATATCAACGATGCCGGAGCGGGCAAGGATGTGGATTATTCCATTACTACCCGGGAAATGTGCCGGATGATCAGTGCAGACCAGATCGATGTTATGTCCCTGCCTGAGACTGATTTTGACTCCCCTCTGGGTACCGGTACCGGCGCAGCCGTGATTTTTGGTGCCACCGGCGGTGTTATGGAAGCTGCACTCCGTACCTGTGCCTATGTGCTTACGGGAGAAAATCCCGATCCCGACAGCTCCTTCACAAAGGTGCGCGGGATGGACGGGTGGAAAGAGGCCACCTATGAGGTTGCCGGAAAAGAGATCCGGACAGCGGTGGTCAGTGGTCTTGGCAATGCCAGAAAGCTGATCCGTGCACTGCGCCGTGGAGAGGTGCAGTATGACTTCGTTGAAGTGATGGCATGTCCCGGCGGCTGTGTAGGTGGCGGCGGTCAGCCCATCCATTACAATGAGGAGTGGGCGGAGAAACGCAGTCAGGTGCTCTACGGCTATGACGAGCGGAATCAGCTCCGGTTCTCCCATGAGAATCCCGAGGTGAAGGCACTGTATGAGGAGTTCCTGAAGGAACCCTGTGGCCATAAGGCCCATGAGCTGCTCCATACAGATCACAATGGCTGGAAAATGCCCATGGCCCCGGTCTTTGATGATGATGTATTTGTAAGAAGATAAAATTCAGCCCTGCTGCATGAAGATTTGCAGCAGGGCTGAATTTTTTATTGTCGCTAAAGCGCCAACAAAAATTCCGCGGCAAAAAGCTGCCGCGGAATTGAAAAATTATCGATGCTTTTTTCTGCGCTTCTTACGTCTGGAGCGCCGGGAGAGTGTGACGATCAGCAGGATCACAAGGATCACCAGCAGTACAAAGGCGACACCCAGAAAGATCAGAACGGGAAGCATGGCCTGGGGCAGACTGGCCGCTGCCACAGGCTCTGGGACTGCCGTCTTTGAGGCTGCTGTATCTGTGGGGGTGACATCCTGAATGGGGGATACCGTTGGGGCGGGCTCCTGAGTGGGAACGGCAGAAACGGTGGGGGCGGGCTTTGCTTCCAGCAGGGACCCTTCCTCTTCCAGCAGGGAACTCTCTTCATGGGGCTTAACTTCCTCGTACTCCGGTGCATCGGGAGCGGGCTTTTTACCCGCCTGAGAACCCCAGGTGAGGATCTCGTAGTTCTCATAGGCCCAGTCGTAAAGCTTGATGGTCTGAGCGAAGCTGCCTTCCCGGCTTCCGCAGCCCATGACCACGCACAGCAGTTCGGTGTCATCCTTATCTGCGGCAGAAACCAGACAGTAGCCAGCCACGGATGTGTGTCCTGTTTTAATGCCAATGGCGTAGGGATAATTGTATTCCGGATAGGAGGAGCCGGGCAAAAGACCGTTTGTGGAGGTGATATGCTGCTCACTGTGAATGTCAGTAGCTTCCAGAATGGTCACTGCGGATCCCACAATGTCCCGGAACTCTTCGTATTCCATGGCGGCCATGGCGATCAGGGCAAGGTCGTGGGCGGTGGTGTAATGCTCGGAACTGGGGAGACCGTGGCAGTTGGTAAAATGGGTGTTGACACAGCCAAGGGCCTCTGCTTCCTCATTCATCAGGTTGACGAATTCCTTGCGGTCGCCGCTGATGTACTCACCAAGCACATTGGCGCACTCACTTGCGGAGACGACCAGCATGGCCTGAAGCGCCCGGTGAACCGTCATCTCTTCTCCCACCTTGGTGTCCCAGGTGGAGGCCATGGTGCCAAGATCTGCGAAGGCATCTTCGGATACCCACAATGTCCCGGAACTCTTCGTATTCCATGGCGGCCATGGCGATCAGGGCAAGGTCGTGGGCGGTGGTGTAATGCTCGGAACTGGGGAGACCGTGGCAGTTGGTAAAATGGGTGTTGACACAGCCAAGGGCCTCTGCTTCCTCATTCATCAGGTTGACGAATTCCTTGCGGTCGCCGCTGATGTACTCACCAAGCACATTGGCGCACTCACTTGCGGAGACGACCAGCATGGCCTGAAGCGCCCGGTGAACCGTCATCTCTTCTCCCACCTTGGTGTCCCAGGTGGAGGCCATGGTGCCAAGATCTGCGAAGGCATCTTCGGATACGGTGACCTTATCCTTGGGATCACCGTATTTCAGAGTCAGATAGGCAGTCATGATTTTTGTGGTGCTGGCCGGATAGTTGATCTCGTCTGAATTGTGATCATAGAGCACCTGTCCACTTGCCGTGTCGATCACAATAGCAGCGTATGCATTGACGTCGATGTTCTCCGCCATGGGTCTGTCGTTTTCCACAATGGCGTCCGATGCAAAGATCGGGGAAACGCAAACCCCGAACAGCATCATAACAAATAATAACAGGGAAAGAACCCGCTTCATGTATATTCTCCTCTTTATATAGCCTTAAAAAATACCAAAAGCTATATTATCAATTATTCTGGGAATTGTAAAGGAAAAACGTAAAAAAACGTCGAATCAGAGAGTTTTATCGTCCTCGTTTAAGGTTGTGGCAGGACACTTTCTTTTTACAGGCTGATTGTGACGGAATGCTGAAAAAAGAAAAATAAAATATCTGAAATTTGTTGATAGATAATACTTTACATTCCCGGATTTCCTGCGTATAATCTAGCATGATAATAATATACGGTAAATTACTTATCAGGAGTGATTATCAATGAAATGGATCGCAAAGATCAACGAATATGATGACAGCTTCGGAGACGAGATCCTGCTGGGAATCGCCGGAGGCGAAACCGGGTTCGAGGTCGTTTTGAGCAACGATGAGGATTCCGATGTGATACCCGGTGATACATTTGAAGAGGCACGGGAAAATCTGGAGGATTACTACGGCTATTACGATACCTTCGCATGGCTGGAAAGTGATGACTGAAAATGCTTATGGGGCAGCGACCGGTCTGGTCGCTGCCCCATTTTTTTCAGTTTTTCGCAGTTTCCTTCTGGCGACGCTTCTGCGCGTTGGCCAGCATCAGCTTAATGCGGTTTTCCTGGTTGATCCGGGTAGCACCGGGGTCATAGTCGATGGCGACAATGTTGCTCTCCGGATAATCTTCCTTCAGACGGCGGATCATACCCTTGCCAACAATGTGATTCGGCAGACAGCCAAAGGGCTGCGTGCAGACGATGTTGGGAACACCGGAGTGAATCAGCTCCAGCATTTCAGCAGTGAGCAGCCATCCTTCGCCCATCTTGTTTCCGTCCCCAAGATATCCGTCGATCATACTGTGAAGATCATTGAAGTTTCCGGGAGCACGGAACCGGTTGGAACGCTTCAGTGCATCGATCATGGCGTTCTGATACTTCATCACATATTTCTCCAGGAACCGGCAGAAAACTTTTTTCAGCCACTTGCCACCGTAGAGATCCACATCTACATCCCGGTTGTAAATCTTGAAAATAATAAAGTCAATCAGACCGGGGATCACCGGCTCGGCCCCCTCGGAAAGCAGGAAGTTGGCCAGATCATTATTACCCAGAGGGGCATATTTTACATAAATCTCGCCTACAACACCAACACGGATTTTTTCTTCCCCGGTAACGGGGATTTTTTTGAACGCATCAATGAGGTAGTCAAAGTTCTTCACCATGCTCTTGAAGGTCATGCCCCGTCCTGCACGCATCTCGTCAAGGAGATACTCCCGGCATTCCTGTACACACTGATCGGTGTGGCCGGGGGTGACCTCATAGGGGCGCACCTGCCAGCTGAGATTCATGATCAGGTCACCGTACATAACGGCGTACACAGCCTTTCTCAGAATGGGGAGAGTCAGCCGGAAGCCCGGGTTCTTTTCCATACCGGAGAGGTTCAGGGAAATTACCGGGATGTAGTCCATGCCGGAACGCTCCAGCGCCTTTCTCAGCAGGTGAATGTAGTTGGACGCACGGCAGCCACCGCCGGTCTGGGTGATGAACAGCGCTACCTTGTGGGGGTCGTAGCCACCCCGGTGAATGGCATCCAGCAGCTGTCCGATTACAAGAATTGCAGGATAGCAGGCGTCGTTATGGACATATTTCTGCCCTTCCTCCACAATGGTGGGGCCGGTGGTGGACAGAAGCTTGACCTTGTATCCGGCCTCCTGAAGAATACTTTCGATCATGGCCAGATGGTCAGGGAGCATCTGGGGGGCGAGGATGGTATATTCCTTCGCCATTTCCTTGGTGAACAGGAGTCGTCCTGTTTTGTCATATACAAGCTCAGCCATTACGCGCGCTCCTTTCTGGCTTCCATGGCAGCGATCAGGCTGCGGATACGGATCTTAACGGCACCAAGGTTTGTAATGTCGTCAATTTTCAGCTGGGTATACAGTTTTCCGCCGTTTTCCAGAATGGTGCGCAGCTCATCGGTGGTGATGGCGTCGGTGCCGCAGCCGAAGGAGACCAGCTGAACCATCTGCATGTCCTCCTGGGTGCAGACATAACGGGCTGCGTTGTACATACGGCTCTGGAAGGTCCACTGATTCAGAACCGTGCGGGGTTCATATCCCAGATGGTGGGACAGACAATCCTCGGTGATCAGAACGAAGCCGAAGGAGGTAATCAGGTCGTTGATGCCGTGATTGATCTCAGGATCAATGTGATAAGGCCGTCCGGCGATGACCATGATGGGATTGCCGTTCTTACGGGCATCGTCAATGTACTTCTGACCGGTTTCACGGACATCCTTCAGGTAGTTGTCATATGCCTCGTAGGCAGCCTTGCAGGCGGCGGTGGTTTCCTTTTTGGGAACGCCGAATTCCTTCTCAAAGAGGGCGGAAAGACGCTTTGTGCAGTCCTTTCTGCGCCACAGACCCACATAGGGATTTAAGAACCGGGTCTGCTTCAGTGCAGGAACGTTGGCTGCAAGAAGCTCGGGATAGTAGGCAACGACAGGGCAGTTGTAGTGGTTGTCACCGATTCCCTCGTCGTTGTTGTAGGACATGCAGGGATACCAGATCGCATCCACACCGTCCTCTACCAATGCCTCCACATGGCCATGGAGCAGCTTGGCGGGATAGCACACCGTGTCAGAGGGAATGGTACGCTGACCCTTCAGATAGATGCTCCGGGAGGAGTCCGGGGAGAGTACCACTTCAAAATTCAGCCGGGTAAACAGTGTAAACCAGAAGGGCAGGTTTTCGTACATGTTCAGGCCAAAGGGTATGCCAATGCGTCCCCGGGCACCGGTGCCCTCACCCTTTCCGTTCATGGAACGGAGCCGGTTCAGCTTGTAGCGGAACATGTCCGGCATTTCAAGATTCTTTTTGCCAAGGGGCTTGGAGCAACGGTTGCCGGAGATGAACCGACGGCCACCGTCAAAGAGATTGATGGTCAGTGCGCAGTGGTTTGTGCAGCCCTGGCAGGTGGTGGGGTTGGATTTGTGCTGGAAATTCAGCAGCTGCTCGCTGGTGAGAATCTGGGATTTTTCAAGGCCAAGATCCCGGGCAGAGAGTGCAGCGCCGTAGGCACCCATCAGTCCGGAAATTACGGGACGGGTCACATTTCGGCCAAGTTCCATTTCAAAGGCGCGCAGCACTGCATCGTTGAGGAAGGTGCCACCCTGAACCACAATGTTCTGTCCCAGATCGTCCGCAGAAGCGGCGCGGATGACCTTGTATACAGCGTTTTTCACGATGGAGATGGAAAGACCTGCGGAAATATCTTCTACGGTTGCGCCGTCCTTCTGTGCCTGCTTTACGGAGGAGTTCATAAAGACGGTGCAGCGGGAACCCAGATTGACCGGATGCTTCGCCATAAGACCCATTTTGGAGAAATCCGCAATGGAGTAACCCAGCGCCTTTGCAAAGGTTTCAATAAAGCTGCCACAGCCGGAGGAACATGCTTCGTTCAGCATAATGGAGTCTACCGCATTATTCCGAATCTTGAAGCACTTCATGTCCTGACCGCCGATGTCGATGATGAAATCGACCCCGGGGGAGAAGTGGGAAGCGGCACGGAAATGGGCAACAGTCTCAACCAGACCCTCGTCCACCTGGAATGCAGAGCGGATCAGATCCTCACCGTAACCGGTGACCGCACTGCCGGCGATGGTAATACGATCCCCAAAGCGCTGATAGATCTCCTTCAGCTGCTCCAGAAGAACAGACACAGGGTTACCCTTGTTAGAGTTGTAATATGTATACAGCAGACCGCCGTCGGGAGCGATCAGACACAGCTTTGTGGTGGTGGAGCCTGCATCAATACCCAGATATGCCTTGCCGGTGTAGGTTTCCGCATCCAGTTCCGGGGGACGGGTAGCATTGTGCCGTGCGAGGAATGCATCATACTCCTCCTGAGTGGTGAAAAGGGCAGGCAGGGTCTGGGTGTTGCCACGGTCATCCACAGAGTCCACAAGACGCTGGTAAATATCCTCGTAAGTATGGGCACCGTATCCCTCTGTGCAGAGAGCAGCACCAATAGCGGCGAAGCAGTCGCCGTTTTCCGGGAAAATGGCGTGTGCGTCATCCAGCTTCAGAGTTTCCTGGAAACGCTGGCGGAGTCCCTTCAGGAAATGGAGGGGGCCACCGAGAAAGACCACTTTGCCGGTGATGTCACGTCCCTGTGCAAGCCCGGCTACGGTCTGATCAACTACGGCCTGGAAAATGGAGGCGGCAACGTCTTCCTTCCGGGCACCCTGGTTCAGAATAGGCTGAATGTCAGATTTGGCGAAAACGCCGCAGCGGGAGGCGATGGGATAGATCTTCTCGTAATCCAGACTGAGCCGATCCAGCTCATCTGCGGTAACGCCGACCAGTGTTGCCATCTGGTCAATGAATGCGCCGGTACCGCCTGCGCAGGAACCGTTCATACGCTCCTCCAGTGCGCCCTGGAAGAAGATGATCTTTGCGTCCTCGCCGCCAAGCTCAATGACAGCATCGGTGTCCGGAATGAACTTTTCCACAGCCTCTGCGGTGGCGAATACCTCCTGAACAAAGTCCACACCGGCGGACTTTGCAAGCCCCAGACCGGCAGAACCGGTGATGACGGCCTTTACCTGCTTTCCGGCAAGGAGGGGCTCAGCACGGCGCAAAAGCTCGCAGGTTTTTTCACGAACCATGGAGAAATGACGCTCATACGAACGGAAGAGTAGGTCGTTCTGCTCGTTGAGCACAACGACCTTGACGGTGGTGGAGCCAACGTCAATGCCAATGTTTAAACTCATATTTTTCACCTGAAATAAAAAGATTTTTAACGTTTAATACTCGCCGGTGGCGTACATCACCGCAGACAGGGCACAGAGGGGGGCGGTCTCACAGCGCAGGATCCGTCGGCCCAGGGTGCATATCTCAAGACCGGCATCGGCGGCCTGAGAAGCTTCTTCGGAAGAGAACCCTCCCTCGGGGCCGGTAACCAGCGAAACGGTGGAAAAAGTGCCGTTCATGGCAGCAGTGAGCGTGTGTGCCTGCTCATTTTCATAGAAGAAAATGGCCTTTTCTGCCTGGGCAGCGCGGGTAAGTGCTTCCCGATAGGACGCTGTGGTCAGCACCTGAGGAATCCGTCCCCGACCGGACTGTTCAGCGGCAGAGGCAGCAATTTTCTGCCAGCGGGGGAGCTTTTTCGCCAGTGTCTTTTCGTCATATTTCGCAACACAGCGGGAAGAAGGAAAGGCAACGATCTCGGCAGCGCCAAGCTCAGTGGCCTTTTGAATCACATGCTCCAGCTTATCACCCTTGGAAAAACCCATGTAAACGGAGACGAATACCCCCGGTTCGCTTTCAGAGGGGGCATGCCGGTCGATGACAAGACAGACCTGCTCCGGTTCGATGTGGGAGATGGTGCAGCTGTAATCGGTACCAAGACCGTCACACAGCGTGACCTGATCTCCTGCGTGTAACCGCAGCACTTTTGCATGCTGTGCATTCTCTCCGGTCAGCACGGTAAACTGCTGGTTTTCCATTGGTGTGTCAACGAAAAATCTAGGCATATGTACACCTCACCCAATTTTAAAGTCTAACTGTTATTGTAACAGATAACAGTATGATTTGCAACGAAAAAACGTGTCCGGATAAAATTGTTTCTTCTTTTCTTAAAAATGCTGTTGACAAACGTGAAAAATCTGATATAATAGTCCATGCTAAATGCGGATGTGCTGGAATAGGTAGACTG
>CAZFGL010000041.1:0-16857 GCA_964518645.1 uncultured Oscillospiraceae bacterium
TTTTCGCCTGCCGAAAAATCATCGCAGGAGCTCGAATTTTCGGGAAGGGACAGCCACAGTCGAACATGCCACCGGCATGTTCTTTGTGCGTCTACTTCCGGCGCACCAAAGTCGGCTAACCTTATAGGTGAACGGCTTTTTTCGCCTGCCGAAAAATCATCGCAGGAGCTCGAATTTTCGGGAAGGGACAGCCGCAGTCGAACATGCCACTGGCATGTTCTTTGTGTGTCTACTTCCGGCGCACCAAAGTGGTCCGCTGTTGCTTGAACCCTGAACACCTCGCTGAACTGATTTCCTGGGGGGATTTTCGGTCGCTATGGACGCACCAAAATACGGTGACGGACACATCCCCCGGCACAACAAAAACTGCGGTACCACTTCAACAGCTGGTACCGCAGTTTCTTCATATTTAATACAGGTGCAGCAGCGCCAGCGTGACCCCGGTAAAGATCACCCAGCTGCCCATGGTGCGTTTCCCGGTCCACAGGGAGAGAATCCAGCAGACACATCCGGCAGTCAGAACGAGGACTGCCCAGAAGCTTTGAAGTCGCAGAGGGGTAAAGCCGAAGCAGCTGATGTATAGGCAAAGCTTGCTCATGGCGGTGACTGCAAAGAGAATGCTCTCTGCCAGCAGTACGGTACACATGCCCCGGGCGGAAGGACGCTCGCGGACGGAACTGCGACTGCTGTAGGCCACAAGCCAGAGAAGCAGAAAGTTCAGAGCCATGATCCCCAGCAGTTCGAAGAATCCCTGACGGGCATATTCCGCAACAGTGAATCCATCCGGCAGCTTTCGCAGGAAACCGCCGAAGAGATAGCTGCCCTGCATTCCAAGGAACAGAAGATAAAATGCGCCAAAGACACCGACAATCATTACCCAGGCGGTTACGGGTACCTTTTGGAGCCCGGACAGGGTGCTGCGGATATTGTGCTTTTGGGGTTCCAGCACCTCCGGATCCTCCCGGCCGGTTCCGGCAACAAGGCCGAAGAGGTAAGCGCCAATGGGCAGACTGAGTATAAAACGCACAATGTGACGTTCATACTGGCTCCAGTCCAGAGAGGGGCGGAAACGGCTCAGGAGACTTGCGAAATTGGCATCCGCATGAGTCAGCAGTTTCAGAGCTATCAGGAAAAGTACACCGGCTGCCCCCAGTGCGGCAAAGGCATAGCCGATACCGGCGTGCCGTTTCCGGCTGCTGGCACGGAGAGAACGGAGCCCCCAGAACAGCACCCGGATACGGCTGCAGCAGAACAGATGCTTCAAGGGATAAACGATCAGACCGTGGAGCGCATCGCTGAGAATGAAGTTGCTGCTTCTTCCGTCCATGAGATGGCCGGAAAGACACAGAATCCAATAGATGGCGTAACAGTGCATAAACCAGAATGCAAAGCCGCCCCAGACCCGGTTATATCCCGTAAGCATGGAAATCAGAATGATCCAGAGACAGCCCAGCCAGATCCAGTGCTCCTTTGTGGAGAGCCGTTCCCGGTAGTGTACAAGTCCCCCAACGGTAAACAGCAGGGTGAACAGAGTGAAAAAGTGAAGGCCATAGGTGCCGTCGCTGTGGAAGAGAATGAAGGTGTAAACCCATGCGGCCAGATAGCTGCCCAGAGCAGTGACCAGTTCCCGAATGCTGGAATGAAAAACCGGTTTTTCTGTCAGCGCAGGTATTTCTGTGGCCATACTGTTGTTTAATGCGTTCAGGAACGCTTCCTGTTTCATATCGTCCATATGAGCCTCCTGTGACAGGTGTTACGGGTCATCCCGGAATTCCAGAATATCTCCGGGCTGGCATTCCAGTTCGTGACACAGCGCCATCAGGGTGGAAAAGCGAATGGCCTTTGCCCGGTTGTTTTTCAGAATGGACAGGTTGGCCGGTGTGATCCCCACCCGCTGGGCCAGATCTCCGGCGGAGATTTTCCGTTTGGCCATCATCACGTCCAGATTAACAATGATCTCCATGGAATGCCCCCTTATATGGTGAAGTCCAGTTCGTCCTTCATGGACATTGCCTGCTGAAAGACATTTTTTACGATTCGAACAACAAGCCCCACAAAACCGGCCATGATTGCGATCACTGCCAGGGTGGGGGTGGCCACAGCGGAGATCATACACAGCACAGCAACCAGAATACAGCACCAGCTGGTGCGGCGCATATCCCGGATGTTTTCCTCCACAAAGACCTGTCCCTTCCAGATTCGGTCAAGGATTTGCCAGAGAGAGAAAAGGGTGAGCCAACCCGGAACGCTGCATACATAGACAAGACCAATGAGATAGCCCTTCTGCCAGGTGCCGGTGGGGTGCAGGAGCGCCATGGAGTTGTCTACAAACCAGACACAGCCAATGTCCAGCCCCAGAAGCACCAGAGCGAAGATACAGACGCAGACCTTGGAGAGAATTACGCTTTTACTTTTGTTCCATTTCATAAAAATGACCTCCTTTGTTTCGAGAATACCACGGTGGAAATCAAATGTCAATAATTAATTATCGAAAAACGATAAATTATTATTGAAAAATAAAGCGCAGACAGCCGGGGGCTGTCTGCGCTGATGGGCTTTTCTGGGGACGTGTTGTTCAGTTTCAGGCCTCGGCATCCTGTGCGGGAGCGGAGGTAACATGGGTGAGAACCTTCTTCTTCCACTTGCCGGAGGCCAGACGAACCACATAGAATGCAGCGCCGATGGCAAAGTCCAGACCCATGCAGATGTAGATCACGGATTCCTTAAAGTAGTCGGCGGTGGAGTAGGCGAAAATCACCCGGATGGCCAGTGTCACAAAGGTGATCACGGTGGTGATGGAGACGTCGCCCACACCCTGAAGCATGCCACGGGATACAAACAGCATGGTCATCAGGAACAGAACACAGGCCATGAAACGGAGATAATCAATACCGAATTCGAGAGCCTCTCCGGAGCAGCCGAAGATCCCCACCAGAGAACCGGCCAGGAAGAAAATAATCATGCTCATGGTGATGCAGAGAATAAAAGCCATAATGAGGCAGGAGACATATCCCTTCCAGACCCGCTTCATTTCTCCTGCGCCGGCGTTCTGACCGGCATAGGTGGCCATGCCGGAGGAGAATGCAACATTGGGCATCAGTGCGTATTTTTCAATATTACTGCCTGCGGCGACGCCGGCCATAACACTGGGGCCAAATCTGGCCACAAGACGCTGAATGGCGAAGACACCCATGGAGGAGATCATGGTCTGTACCGCTACAGGTACACCCAGCTTTAAGATCAGCTTGCACATGGGAGCACTGAAAACCAGTTCCTGTTTGCTGAGCCAAAGAAGCTCGTGATGCTTTTTGATGTACCAGAACCCGATCACCACGGAGATGATCTGCGCCAGAACAGTACCGATGGCTGCGCCGGCGACACCCCAGTTGAACAGCGCCACAAACACCAGGTCGAACACGATGTTGGCGGCAGAGGAGATCAGCAGAAATTTCATGGTGGAACCGGAGTCGCCAACGCTGCGCAGGGCGGCGGCCTGTGCGTTGTAAATAAACTGGAAGATCATACCGAGGAAGTAGATCCGCATATAGGTGTCCGCATAGTGGATGACCTCATCCGGAACGCCCAGCAGGTGCCGGAGTACCAGATCCGTGGTGAAGAATCCCAGAATGGTGATCACCAGCCCCAGCCCGAACATCAGATACAGCATGGTGGCGATGGAACTGCGCATGTCCTGATATTTTTTCGCACCATAGAACTGGGAGATGACCACGCCACAGCCGGTGGACAGGCCGGTGGCGATGGAAAGCAGCACGCTGGAATAGCTGACGGAGGTGTTCATGGCACCGAAAGCGGTATCGCCTACGAAATTACCCACCACAATGCCGTCCACGGTACCATAGAGCAGCTGTAGAATCATTCCGCCCAGAATGGGCATGGAAAACATCAGAATGTGTTTCCAGGGAGTACCCTGAGTCATGTCTTTTTGCATTTTGTTTCCTCCTTGCGGGGCTGTGCCCGCAATTCTTTTCGCTCCGCAATATCATAGCATTATCCCCGGAGATTCTCAACATGAAGTTTGGAAAAAATTTTCACCGGATAAAAATCGCCGGGGTCAATGCGACTGGCACAGACCCCGGGTGTATTATTCAGGAAAGAAGAGCACAATGGAGAAAAGTTCCTGCTCCAGCTGTGCCGTGATCTCACCGCCCATCTGTTGGGTCAGGTGCCGGGCAATCGAGAGCCCCAGACCGGTGGAGTTCCTGCTGGATTCCACAGTATAGAACCGGTCGAAGAGTCTGCCCACAACCACGGGGGTCAGCCCCGGGGCGGTATTGGAGAAACGAATCCGGCCGTCCTCTTCCAGCGTGACCGTCAGATCGCCGCCGGAATATTTCAGAGCGTTGCTGATAATGTTGGACAGGATCCGGTTCAGTGCACCGGGATCCAGCTGACGGATCAGCTTCTGCTCCGGAAGCCGGATCTCCGGCTGGATGCTTTTTTGTACCATGGTGCCGTAGAAGGACAGCAGCGTTTCTTCCAGCGCCCGGCCCAGGTCCACAGTCTGTAGGGTGAGGGGCTGGGCGGAGGATACCACGCTGTATTGGAGCAGCTCCTCGGTCAGCTCACGCATGCTTTCACTGCGCTCCCGGATTCCCCGGAGGTAGCGGGTGTTTTCCGGACTGAGCTGGGCGGTGTCCATAAGATCCAGATAGCCCAGAATCGCCGTCAGGGGCGTCCGGAGATCGTGGGAGATGCCGGTGATGGCCTCCTTCAGTTCCAGATCCCCCTGCTGGTACCGGTGACGCTGGTGCCGGAGCGCGCGGAGCTGCCGGTTGATCCCGGCTGCAAGGCGCCGGACATCCCGATCCCGGGAGGATACATCAATGAGTACATTGGTGTCCGAGTCCAGATGCCGGAGAAATCCGTCATGTATTTCCCCCAATGCATGCTTGATTCCCAGAAGTCTGAAAAACAGTATCAGCGAAATGAGCAGAAGGATCAGACAGCATATGGCAAGAGGAACCATGGTGTAAACTCCTTTATCGAAGATTCTTTTTTCGGAAGAAGCGGAACATGCCCAGAACGCTGATAACTCCGTAGAGGACCACAGAGAGGAAGGGCCAGCGGACACAGCGGGTAAAGTCCAGCTTGAACAGCTGAAGGGTCTGCCCGGTGGGGAGCAGATCAGCGATCCATTCCAGCAGGGTTCTGCGTGTCCCCGTGACATATGCCGGATTGGAAATCAGATTGCCAAGCTGGAGACCATCGAGGGAGATGGAGATACTTTCATGAATCATTTCCGGCTCATCCAGACGGCCGATTGCGAGGCTGCCCATATAGGCCAGAAGGATCATCAGAAGGATCTCTCCCACAGCGGCCAGTGCCTTATTATGACAGTTCATGGAGACGGCGGTTGCAATGGCGGAGAATACACAGGCAACCAGCATCAGACAAAGCTCGGCGTAGACGACCTGCGTGGTGGAAATGGTAAAGGGCTCGAAAAGAAGGTTTCCCACGATCAGCGTGGTGCCGCAGTGGAGTAAGGAGACCATGCAGGTGGCGACGGAGACGATGAGCAGATTGGAAAGGTAGATATGTCCCCGGGAATGCCCGACTACCAGCTTGTTCCGGATGGTGCCGTCGGAGAATTCATCCCCCAGAAACAGGGCGATGGCGGCGGCGTAAAAGATCCCGATCAACTGGTGGAAGGTGAAAAATACCTGATCTATGCTGAGGGGTTCCGAAGCCTGTATTTTGGGACTGTAATTTACAGCACACAGCCAGATAGAGACGGCTATGGTACCCAGCAGTTCCAGCTGAAAGAGCCTGTTTTTAAACAGTCTTGCAAAGCCGGCATGTATCAGCTTAGTCATGGTTGCCACCTCCCACAAGACTGATGTAGAAGCTTTCAAGACTTTCGTCCTTTTCCTGAACGGACAGAAGCTCACAGTTCTTCTCTGCCAGCGCCAGTGCCAGCTGGGAGATGTTCACCGTTGCGAATATATTGGCGCGGGTGTCGGAGAGCAGTTTGTATTCCAGACCCATCTGTTCCAGTACCTGTACCAGAGCGCGGCTGTCGGTGACATCCACCTGCATGCACTTCCGGCATGCCTGCTCCAGCTCCTGGGCACTCAGCTCCCGCACCATGCGGCCACCGTCGATGATGCCGTAGTGGGTGGCCAGCCGGGAAAGTTCATCAAGAATGTGGCTGGAAATCAAAATGGTGATCTGCCGCTCCCGGTTGAGCCGCAGGATCAGTTCCCGGATTCCCACAATGCCCTGAGGATCCAGCCCGTTGATGGGTTCATCCAGCACCAGAAAGTCCGGATCACCTGCAAGGGCGATGGCGATTCCCAGCCGCTGCTTCATTCCGAGGGAAAAATTCTTCGCCTTTTTCTTTCCGGTGTCAGCAAGCCCCACCAGATCCAGCAGTTCAGGGATCCCGTCGTAGGAGGGCAGCCCCAGAATACGGTACTGCTGACGGAGATTTTCCTGAGCGCTCATGTCCAGATAAATAGAGGGGGTTTCCACAACGGCACCCATTCTGCGACGTGCGGTGGAAATGGCCCGGTCGGTGTTCTCGGTGCCGTACAGGGAAAACACGCCGGAGGTGGGGGGCTGCAATCCGCAGATCAGCCGGATCAGAGTGGTCTTTCCTGCACCGTTTTTTCCCACAAAGCCGTAAATGGAACCTTTGGGGACGTGCATGTTCAGTCCGTCCAGTGCCTTTGTGTGCTTATACTGTTTGCAAAGACCGGCGGTGGTCAATACATAATCCATGAGAATTTCCTCCTTGATATTCAGTGGCTTCAGTTTAAGGGGAAAAGGTAAAGAGGCCGGTCAAGAAAAGTGTAAAGAAAACGTCAAGGTTCCTCCGGTACCAGACGGAATCCGATGCCCCAGACAGCCTCGATGTATTCCCGCTGGCTTATAGCCCGGAGCTTTTTGCGCAGATTGCTTACATGCTGCTTCAGGGAGGAATCGGTGCAGTCCGGGGTGTCCAGGGCGATCCGGTCCAGAATGACGGATTTGGAAATGGCCTGACCGGGATTCTGCATCAGAAGTTTTAAAATGGCGAATTCCGTTTTGGTCAGATGCAGGGGACTGTCACCCAGCGTGGTGCTGTGGTTCTGAGAATCCAGCGTCAGACTGCCCACCTTCAAAACCGGGGCGGCAGTGCCGGCAGTGGCACGGAGCTGTACGGTGATTCTGGCCAGAAGTTCCCGGGTGTCAAAGGGCTTGGTCATATAATCGGCAGCGCCCCCCAGCAGCAGGGAGACCTTGTTCGTGACGTCCATTTTGGCGCTCAGTACGATCACGGGGGTGTTCCGGATCCGGGACAGTACCTCCTCACCGGATAATCCGGGGAGCATCAGATCCAGCAGGATCAGATCCGGCCTGCAATGTTCCAGTGCCATCAGTGCCTCGGTACCGGAATAGGCCCGGTGTACGCCGTAGCCCTCCCGGGTGAGCAGTTCTTCCAGCATGTTTCCAATATGGACATCGTCATCTACAATGAGAATGTTTTTCATGGGACTACCTCCGGTGTTGTTCTGGGGTCATTGTATCAGCTATTCCCAAGCTTTGCAACAACAGGCGGTGAGTTGTTTTTCGGGAAGGAACGTGGTATACTGAGGACATAAACTGAGAAATGAGGGACGAATATGATCGCTGATTTTGAAGCCAAGCTGAATGAATATGCCCACCTGCTGGTGGAGGTCGGAATGAATGTACAGCCCGGACAGACACCCTACATCCGGGGGCCTGTGGAATGTGCGCCCCTGGTGCGGCTTTGTGTGGAGGCGGCCTATGATGTGGGAGCCAGAGAGGTGCTTGTGGAGTGGAATGACGATTTTGTCTCCCGGCAAAAGTATCTCAAAGCCGACGAAAAGGTGTTCTCGGAGTATCCCGAGTTTTTGCAGAAGCGGTATGACTATCTGACGGAAAACGCCTGCCCGTTGCTGTCGGTGATCGGCAGTGACCCCGAAATGCTCAAGGGGGTGGACCCGGAGCGGATCCAGAGCTGGCAGCGCAACAACGGGGAACATACCCGGGCATTCTATGATGCCATGACCGCAGGGAAGTTCCAGTGGTCCATTGGGGCGCACCCCACAAAGGCATGGGCGAAAAAGGTGTTCCCGGAACTGGATACCGATGCGGCCATGGATGCACTCTGGGAGGCGATTTTCAAGACCTGCCGGATTACCGGTGACGGCACGGCAGTGCAGAGATGGAAGGAGCACTGCGAGGCCACTGCAAACCGGTGCCGGATCCTGAACGAATATGATTTCGTGTCCCTGCATTATACCAACGGCCTGGGAACGGATCTGACCATTCAGCTGCCGGAGAACCATGTGTGGGCAGGCGGTAGCGAGGACAGCCAGTCGGGGATCACCTTTGTGGCCAATATCCCCACGGAGGAAATCTTTACTGCACCCAGATATGACGGTGTGGACGGCCGGGTCTATGCGGCGCTTCCTCTGGCGCTGAACGGAAATCTGGTAAGAAATTTCTACATGGATTTTGAAAAGGGCAAAATCGTTGCAGTCCATGCAGAGGAAGGGGAGGAGTTCCTGAAATCTGCCATTACTGTGGATGAAGGGGCATCCTATCTGGGAGAGGTTGCCCTGGTGCCCTATGATTCCCCCATCCGGGAGACCGGGATCCTGTTCTACAATACACTCTTCGATGAGAACGCATCCTGCCATCTGGCCTTTGGCTCCGCATATCCCAACTGTGTAAAGGGCGGAGAACTGCTGACCACGGAGGAACAGAAAAAACTGGGGCTGAATCAGTCCATTACCCATGTGGACTTTATGGTGGGTACCAGAGATATGAACATCGTGGGGCGTACCCGGGATGGGAGAGATATCCCTGTATTTACAAACGGAAATTTCGCATTTTAAACAGAGAATCCCGGGGGAGCGGCGGGGGCTGCTTACCCGGGATTCTTTTTAGCGCGCGCAATCAACCAAATGTGATTTGTGGAGAGAATATGCGTAATAAAAATGTAACAAATACACAAAAAGAGCAAAAATAATCTGTGGGTTATGTCCCGTTGACATACAGAATGTCAACTACTATAATCATATCTATCCATTCGCATTCTTCTGGGGTGTGGATGAGGCCCTGTTGTGGCCAATAAACTTTGGAGGAGATAAAATGAAAAAACGTACATTTGCCATTCTGCTGGCACTGTGCATGCTGCTGGGACTGTTTGCAGCATGCGGTACAGAGACCGCTTCTTCCGCCCCTGCTGAGGCTTCTGAGGCAGCACCTGTTTCCGTGGAAGAACCTGCTTCCGTTCCGGAGACTCCCGAAGTTCCCGAGGAGCCCTCTGTTGCAGAGACATCTGCTGAGGAAGCTTCTGTTGTAGAAGAGCCTGTGGCAGAGGAGCCCGCAGCAGGCCCCTGCACCGTAACATTCTCTGACGGTCAGACCTTTGAGGCAACTGTAGGTGAGGACTTTGTGTTCTTCTTCCAGTGCAATGCACCCGGCGATATGGGTGAGCCCGCAGAGGGAGAAGAGGGCGCCGGCATCACCGTGTCCGACGGTACTGTTACCTATTCCAATGTTGGTCTGGGCGGCCCCTACAGCTATCCCACCAGCGAGAAGGTTATCATTTCCGGCTTTACCGGAGACTTTACCGTGACCATCACTGAGGCTGCTACTTACATGGACGCAACCTATATCATCTACACCGATGAGGCTGAGATCGCTGAGGCCATTGCTTTCGCAGAAGAGATGGCCGCACAGCAGGCTGCAAATCCCATGCCCTGATGAATAACACAAACCGGGTCTGCCTGTGGCAGACCCGGTAATTTTTTTGTTTATGGGATCATTCATGGATCAGCGGTCGTCCTCGACCTTTGCCTCCAGAGGAATCTCCAGCTGGGCGGGATCACTGATCAGTTTTTTGAACTTCTTGAGGGAGCGGGCATAATAAAGCCCGTCACAGAAACGCTCGTCAGACACAAGGCCGAAGCCCAGCTGCTTCTGGGAGACGATCTCCCTGCCATCCACCACGGGGGCCTTTCGTTCCTTGCCCATGGCCAGAAACAGGCCGGTGGTACCGAACTCGTAGACGTGATGGAAGATGTGGTTGATGCCCAGGGATTTCAGGTTGGTGAAAAACAGGGATGTATGGAAGGGACTGAGCTCGATGATGGCTTTCGGCAGACAGTTGTGCCGGTCCATTGCCATCAGAATATTGACAACGAACTGGATCAGTCCGGCGGGAAGGTTCAGAAGAAAAGCGGCCAGCTTGTCAGTGCCGTTAGGCTCCCGCTTTTTGCCGGTGTTTTCCGCGATGGCCTGATTGATGGCATCAGCGATCTCCATGATGGTTTCGGTGCCTTCAAAGCAGAGCTTGATGGTGGTTTCGTTGCTGTCATTTTTCAGGGTCTCGTGAACCACGAAGCTGACCCAGATCTTGGGCCGTGCGTAGATCTTGCCCCGGAGAACGAACCGGTTCAGACGGGGACGAAGTGCCAGCACCCGCACCATTGCGGCGATAAAAACGTGCATATAGTTCAGCTCGATGCCCTGAGCCTTCTTTTCTTTTATGTATGCGTCCATACCTTCACAGGGAAGGTAGTCCTCGTACATGTTCATGGAGTCGGTCCTGGTCTTCATGATGTACGGTGTAATTTTCTGGATGGGATCAATGTCGCGAACCACGCGACCGTCGTATCGTTTTCCAAACATTATGGTTGCTCCTTCTGATACATGCTCTGTGCCGGATGCTCCTCAACATGGGCACATATGGTATGTATCTGTTTTCTCCTCTAGGTATATTGTACATGAAAAACTAAAAATCACAAGAGTTTTATGAAAATTTAATGAATTATGGGGAATTCCCGCCGTTATCGCCGGGAGAAGGAATCCGAAGCTGCCAGAAGGCCACGGCGCTGGCGGCAGCCACGTTCAGGGAATCAACCCCCCGGGCCATAGGAATCTTAACGGTGTAAGTGCAGGCATTGATGGTCTCCGGAAGGAGGCCGGTGCCCTCTGTTCCAAGAATCACCGCAAGCCGGTTCTCTCGGGAGAGCCGGGGATCCTCGATGCTCAGGGAATTGTCCGTCAGTGCCAGTGCAGCGGTTTTCAGTCCATACTCGTGGAGTATGGCAATGCCCTCCCGGGGCCAGTCGTGGGCGGTACAGTGGGCATAGGCCCATGGAATCTGAAAAACGGTGCCCATACTGACCCGGACAGCCCGGCGGTGGAGCGGGTCACAGCAGGTGGGACTGAGCAACACCCCATCCATGTGGAGGGCGGCGGCAGAACGGAAGATCGCCCCCACGTTGGTGGGATCCACGATCCCCTCCAGCACAGCCAGCCGACGGGCGCTCCGGCAGATGGTCTGCTGAGATACAGGTGCAGGCCGGCGCATTGCACACAGGATGCCCCGGGTCAGGGCGTAGCCGGTGAGCTGTTCCAATACACTCCGGTCGGCGGTATACACGGGGATATTCCCGCAGCGGGCGAGAAGGGTGTCCCGGTGGGTCTCGATCTGCCTCCGTTCCATGAGAAAGGAAAGAGGCTGACAGCCTGCGTCCAGAGCGTGGGCAATGACAGTATGGCTCTCTGCAATGAACATGGCCTGAGAAGGATCCTTTTTTGAACGGAGCTGCGCCTCGGTAAGACGGGTGTAGACCGCCAGTTCAGAGGCGGACAAATCGCTGATCTCTATAATTTGAACCATGAAATTCTCCTTTAAAAGGTAATGTGGGAAATTAATTCTTTGAGAAGGTTCTCCTTCATTATACCGATGTGGGGACTGAGTGTCAAATGGAAACGTTACCGGAAGCGGGGCTGTAGTATCTTCGACAAGCAAAGGGTGAAATTTTTGTTGCAATTCACGAAAACGACATATTTAAACGCAAATAAGTTGACATGTGACAAATTTGTATTGTATAATTTAGCTAACGAAGCGTCGGCTAAAATAACCATGTTATACAAAGCTCCGGTTATGACGCTTTGTAAATTTTTTATTATTTATGGAGGATCGATATGAAAAAAATTATTGCCATGCTCCTGATGGTGGCAATGCTCTTCGCCCTCGTCGCTTGCGGCGGCGGTGACAGTGTTGCTGAAGCAGGAAGCACTGCAGCGGCTTCCAGCGAGGCTGCTACCTCTGACAAGCCCTATGCTGGCACCCAGCTTCGTGTAATCCTGGCTTCTCACGACTGGACCACCGCTATCGAAGGCCGTCTGGCTGAGTTCGAAGAGGCTACCGGTATCGACATCGAGTTCGAGGTTTATCCCGAGGACCAGCTGTCCACCAAGCTGAACGTAGAACTGGCTTCCGGCGGTAAGTACATTGACGTGTTCATGTGCCGTCCTCTCCAGGAGGTTCAGCAGTTCATTCAGAACGGCTACCTTGCTGACGTTTCTTCCCTGATGTCCGACGCTGAATTCCAGGGCGATGACTTCATCACTGCTGCTGCTGACTCCTACAAGAAGTCCGGCGCTGATGACGGCGTTTACTACGGCATTCCTCTGGTTACCGAGCGTCAGGTTCTCTACTATCGTAAGGACCTGCTCGAGGCTGCGGGCATTGCTGTTCCCACCAACCTGGACGAGCTGAAGGATGCTGCTGCAAAGCTCCACGATCCCGCCAACGGTGTTGTTGGTTTCGTAGGCCGTGGCCTTGCAAACGCTGCTGTTACCCAGTTCTCCGCATACCTGTATGCCTTCGGTGGCGACTTCTATGATTTCAACACCGGCAAGGCTACCATCAACACCCCCGAGGCTGTTGAGGCATTCACCTACTACGGCGACCTGCTCCGTGAGAGTGGCCCCGATGGTGCTCTGAACATGCACTGGCAGCAGGCTGCTGCTATCTACTCCACCGGCGGCGCTGCATTCTGCACCGACGCTGACGCTATCTGGCAGTCCTTCTGTGGCCCCGACACTGACGTGGCTGAGAACGCTGGCTTCGCTGTTTCCCCCAACAACTCCACCTGGAACGTCTGCTCCTGGGGTCTGGGTGTTTCCGCCGGCTCCGAGAAGCAGGATGCTGCCAAGGAGTTCGTTAAGTGGGCTGCAGGCATTGAGATGACCAAGTTCATCCAGACCGCTGGTATCTCCACCGCCCGCAACTCCGCATGGAACGATCCCGAGTGCACCAAGAACTACCCCGAGGAACTGCTTGCTGCTATCCAGAAGGGCAACGAGATCGCTACCAAGTCCTATGACCGTCCTCTGACCACCTCTGTTTCCGCTGCTCGTGACGTCATCGGCTCCGTTATCACCACCGCTATCGAGGGTGGCGACGTTCAGGCTGCTGCTGACAAGGCAAACGAAGAGTTCCAGGCTATTCTGGACGCTGACAAGGCTGCTGCTGCCGGCGAATAAATCTCTGATTTATCGGGATGGCGGAAAATTTTCCGCCATCCCAGTTTCCCGTTTTTTCGATTCCCGTTTCTCTGCACACTTCAAAGGAACAATTGTTAGACCTGTTCAGAAATGAGATATGACTATGAAATCTTGGCTTGATAAACATATTAAGCTGGTATTCTGTTTACCGGCAATTCTGTTCATCCTGGTGATGATCGTTATCCCTCTGGCCTACAACTTTGGCATGAGCTTTACTGACTGGACCATGTCCGCAGTACAGAAGCCCAAGTTTATTGGCTTTGACAACTACATCGAGGTGCTTCATGAGAGCCGTTTCTGGGCCTCTGTGGGTCGCACCGTAACCTTTACGCTGATCGGCATCGTTCTGGAAACCATTCTGGGCGTCCTTTTGGCGGTACTTATCAATCGTAAATATCATGGCAGCCGTATCGTCACTTCCCTGATGATCCTGCCTGTTGTTGCAACCCCTGTTGCGTTGGGCATGGCCTGGAAGCTGATTCTGGAGCCTTCCATCGGTGTGGGTAATGTACTGCTTACTGCTCTGGGCTTCTCTGCCCGCAAGTTCATTGCAACCACCAGCTTTGAGTCCATGTTCATCCTGATTCTGATCGACGTTTGGGAATGGACACCCCTGATTATGCTGATGGTGTACGCAGGTCTGAAGGGACTGCCTGAGGATCCCTATGAGGCTGCACTGATCGACGGTGCCAGCCGGTTCCAGATGTTCCGTAAGATCACCCTTCCCATGGCCAGTTCCTCCATTCTGGTGGCAATGCTGATGCGTATCATTGATCTGGTAAAGACCTTTGATATTATCTACTCTACCACACAGGGCGGCCCCAACTTCGCTACGGAGAACATTAATATCTACGGATATCTGAATATGTTCTCCTACTATGAATTCGGCAAAGCCTCCGCAATTTCTGTGCTGTTCTTTATCGTTGTTATGGCCATTGGCTGCGGATTCCTCTATATTAAATCCAAGGTGGAGGTGGAATACTGATGAGCCTGAAAGCAAAAAGACGTCTTGCCTCTGTTGGTAAGCATACCCTGATCTATGCAGTTGCACTGCTCACCATTTTCCCCATTCTGTGGATGATTCTGGCATCCTTCCAGCCCAATCAGTCCATCATCAACGCAAACAGCCTGTTCAACTTCGTTCCCACTCTGGAGAACTATATCAGCGTTATTCAGGAATATGATTTCCTGGAGTACACCTGGAACAGCTTTGTGGTTGCTTTCTGGGCTACCCTTCTGTCCCTGCTGATCGGCCTGCCCTGCTCTTATGTGGTGGCACGGTATAAAATGCGCAAGGCAAGTATGGTTGTACTGCTGGTTCGTATGATCCCCGGTATCTCCTTCCTGCTGCCTTGGTTCAGCATTTTCTCTGCCATGGGCCTCCGTGACTCCTACACCGCACTGGTGCTGTCCCACATGCTGGTATGTATGCCCTTCATCGTCTGGACTATGGTTCCCAACTTTGAGACCGTGCCCAAAGCACTGGAAGAGTCTGCATGGATCGACGGCTGTACTCAGGTGGAGGCCTTCCTGCGGATTGTTCTGCGGCTCAGTGTTCCCGGTATTGTCACCGCAGCGCTGCTGAGTGTCATTTACTCCTGGAACAACTTCATGTTCTCTCTGATCCTGTCCGGTTCCCACACCCAGACTCTGCCTGTGGCAATCTTCAACTTTGTATCCTATGCATATGTTGACTGGGGTGGTCTGATGGCAGCGGCTGTGCTGATTACCTTGCCCATTATCATTTTGTCCATCGTCCTTCAGAAGTACATCGTCAGCGGTCTTACCGCAGGCGCTGTTAAGGGCTGATACGTCAAGTTTTCTCAAAGCCGCACAGCTATGTGCGGCTTTGATTCTATGAAAAGAGGGTTTTCCTTGAAAAAGAAAACAAATTCTCCCACATCTATGGCACCGGACGGGACGTCCAGTGAGGCTGTTTGGAAGAAACGTAAGATCTCCCGGGAAGGTTTTGGCTGGTGTCTGTATCTCATCGGCAGCAATCTGCTGAAAATGGTATGGCTGAGTCTGATTACCGGGATCTGCTGTGCCACCCTGGTACTTGCCCCTGCGGCAATTACCGGAGGCTACCGGGGGCTGCTTGTTCTGCTCCGTGGCAAGGGCGGTCTGTTCTGGGAGGACTTCCGGGAGGACTTCACAGACCGGTTTTTAAAGAAACTGGGGCTGTGGCTGATGATGCTTCTGGTTCCGGTGGCTGTGGGACTGTGGCTCTATATCTTTGGAACCGATGTGGCCATTGTGCGCTGGCTGATTCTGATCGGGCTGCTGCTGTCCCTTGTAGTGCAGGCCTATTTCTTCCCCATGCTTGCTGCCATGAAGATCTCTCTGGGGGATTGTTTTAAAAATGCCCTGCTGCTGACAGTGCTGGAGTGGAAGACTACACTTTGCTTCCTGATTCTGATTGCACTTGTCGGCTATGGCAGTTATTTATTGTTTCCGTACAGCATTCCGGTCTTGTGTTTTATCCTGATTAGTTGTATGATGTTGGTGATTTGCCAGCAGGTACGCCGCATCATCATCAGACGGGGACTTTACCTGCCGGAAGAAAATAAAATGAATGGTTTTGACTGCAATGATGCAGCGGAAGGAGAAAAATAATATGAAAGCACTTGTTATGCATGAGTACAAGCATCTGACTTATCAGGATGTTCCCACACCCGCACCCAAGAAGGGCGAGGTACTGATTCGCTTGCAGGCATGCAGTGTTTGCGGAAGCGACGTACACGGCTTTGATGGATCCAGCGGCCGTCGTCAGCCCCCTGTCATTATGGGCCATGAGGCATCCGGTGTGATCGAGGCACTGGGTGAGGGCGTAACTGACTACAAGGTCGGTGACCGTGTTACCTTTGACTCCACCATTTACTGCGGTGAGTGCGAGATGTGCAAGGCCGGCAAGGTGAACCTTTGCAATTCCAGAATGGTTCTGGGTGTTTCCTGCGACGAGTACAACCGGGATGGCTGCTTTGCAGAGTATGTGGTAGTTCCCGATTACATTCTCTATCGTATGCCCGATGATGTTACCTTCACGCAGGCTGCCATGATCGAGCCTCTGTCTGTTGCATATCATGCCGCAACCCGTACCCCTATTGGCAAGAACGACTCCGTTCTGGTGGTGGGCATCGGTACCATCGGCCTTCTGACCATGCAGGTTGTGCGCAGCTTCGGTGCCAAGCAGATCATTGCTGTGGACATTGATGACAGCCGTCTGGAACTGGCCAGAAAGAACGGTGCAACCCATACTGTTAACTCCAAGGATCCCGATGCTCTGGAGCAGATTCTGGCACTCACCGAGGATGGTCAGGGCGTAGACGTGGCAATGGATGCCACCGGTATTGAGACCACTGTGAATATGTGCATCAAGTCCGTACATCTGGACGGCCGTGTGGTGCTGATCGGCAACCTTGCCCAGAATATGAACTTCCCCCTGCAGTATGTGGTTACCCGGCAGATCAGCCTGTTCGGTTCCTGCGCCAGCGCCGGTGAGTATCCCCAGTGCCT
>CAZFGL010000042.1:0-16660 GCA_964518645.1 uncultured Oscillospiraceae bacterium
ATACTGATATTATTACCACCCATTTTGAATACCACTGTATGGAAGAGAATCTGCTGAAGCTGGATATGCTGGGACATGATGATCCTACCATGATCCGCATGCTGGAGGATATGACCGGGGTGGATGCAAAGAAGATTCCTCTGGATGACCCTGAGACCAAGGCGATTTTCTGTAGTCCGGCACCTCTTGGCCTGCCGGATGATGATCCGATCATCGGAAAGACAGGCTCCATTGGTATCCCTGAGTTCGGCACATCCTTTACCCGGCAGATGTTGGTGGATACTCAGCCGGACGGGTTTGATATGCTGGTACGTCTGTCCGGCTTCTCCCACGGTACGGATGTGTGGCTGGGCAACGCAAAGGATCTGATCCTGTCCGGAACAGCCACCGTAAAGGAGACGGTGGGCTGCCGTGACGATATTATGCTGTTCCTGATCTCCAAGGGTATGGATCCCAAGATGGCCTTTAAAATCATGGAGGCTGTCCGAAAGGGCAAGGTGAAAAAGGGCGGATTCTCTGAAGGCTGGGTAGAAAAAATGCAGGAGCTGGGTGTGCCCCAGTGGTATATTGACTCCCTTGCAAAAATCGCCTATCTGTTCCCCAAGGCCCATGCGGTGGCATATGTTATGATGGCATTCCGTATCGCCTGGTTTAAGGTGCATGAGCCGCTGGCCTTCTACAGCGCCTATTTTTACCGGAAAAGCCAGAAGGGCGGCTTCGATGCGGAAATGATGGCGCAGGGCATGGATACGGTGAAGTTCCATATCAACCGGATCAAAAACGATCCGGAAGCAACGGATAAGGATGAGGATCTGCTCACCACCCTTGAAGCCTGCTATGAGTTCTACCTCCGTGGATTTGAATTTGCCCCCATTGATATTTATAAATCCCATGCAACCAAATTCAATATCTGCGACGGAAAGCTTCTGCCTCCCTTTGTTGCAGTATCCGGACTGGGTGAAAGCGCAGCCTGGGATATTCTTGAGGGTCGGGAAGGGAAGGAGTTTATCTCAATTGAGGAATTCTCCAATGCCTGCCCCAAGGTCTCCAAGACCCATATGGAGCTGCTCCGTTCTCTGGGGGCCTTCGGGGATCTTCCTGAAACGTCTCAGGTCAGCCTGTTTTGATGAAAAACAGAAGATGGTATTAAGATTTTGTAAAGTTTAAAGTTTGCACTTTACTTTTTTCCTGCTTTGCAGTATGATATGGTCAGACGAAAGAAAAGGGGATGTACCGATGGAAGACCGTACTATAAAATTTCATGTAACCGAAGACCCGAACCGGGAGATGAAGCGGATTCTCACGTCGGTGTATTGCTCCCTGAGTGAGAAGGGCTACAATCCCATTAACCAGATCGTTGGCTATCTCCTCAGTGAGGATCCTACTTACATTACGAACCATAACGGTGCCCGGACAGAGATTACAAAAATCGACCGGGATGAGCTGATGCAGGAACTGGTTCGAACCTATTTATTTCACTGAATTCGGGAAAGCGCCCACGATCCGGGCGCTTTTTTCCCGCTTTTTACAACTTAATATGAAATCTCCGTATGATTACTCTGCCGTGTGTTTGTAACAACCTGAAATTTTTCTAGAAAGAATGCGCTGAATCTATTGACATATTCGATACAATGTGTTACAATTCGGTTACATTCGCAGAAAGGAGAAACAATATGGCGACAGAATCCAAGAATACTCTCCTGTATAAGGGGCGTCCCCTGATGCGAAAGGACAATATCATTTACTACGGATCCATGGCTGATCCCTATATCGTAATGATGCAGATCCTTGAGACCAAAAAGGTCGGAGAAGTGGAGATCGCATCCAAGGTTTCTGTTCAGCTTCAGCTGACAGACCCCAATGTGAAATCCCGTGACAGAGTAACAAAGCGTTCCGAGAAGGACGGTATCTTCTCGGCATTGGATGTTGGCTGCGTTTGGCTTGAACGGGCGCTCAACTCCAAATAATTTTCTCAGAGTAACAAACGGAGGTTACATACCATGAATTTCAAGTTTAGAAAGCCCGCCCGCCTGATGGCACTTACCCTGGCCGCTTCCATGGTCATGAGTTTCAGCGCTATGGCGGCTGACGGCGATATTGTAAATGCTGATGATTCCAGCGCATCCATGATCAACGAGGTGGAGATCCCTGTTGAGGTCGGCGACATTGTGGTCGGCACTGCAATGGGTCTTGGCACTGTTGAAGCACTGGGCGTCAATGTTCGGGAAAACCCCAACATGAGCGCAGCGGTGGTTGCAGTTTTGGATCAGGGCGCACAGGTCGTTGTACTGAGTAAGGATGGCGACTGGTATCGTGTCAGCTGTGAAGGCGTGACCGGCTTTGTAAGCTGTGATTATATGTCCCTGGTAGAGGGCGGACAGGCTGAGCTTGGCTATGGCCTGATCAAGTGCGAGGCTGCTAACGTCCGTGCTTCTGCGGACGCTGAGAGCGACGCAATCGCTTCTCTCAGTGGCGACGATGTGGTTACCATCACCGGCATTTATGACGGCTGGTACGAGGTGGATATAAACGGTAGCACCGGTTACATTCTCAGCGATCTGGTTGATCCCACCGCACATATTCCTGCTGAGAAGCTTTACAGCTATGCAGTGGTTGCATGCAACGGTGCAAACCTGAGAGCAGAAGCAAGCGCTGACGCTGAAAAGATCGATATGCTCTATGACAGCACCCTCTGCACCCTTCTGGCAGAAGAGGGCGACTGGTACAAGGTTCAGTACGGTGATACCGTAGGCTATATCAGCTCCACTCTGGCTGCTGCTACCAACGATGCCACTTCCGGCAACGCTGAGATCCAGACCTATAACGAGGTTGTGGCTGAGCAGAAGGCCGCAGAAGAGGCTGCAAGAAAGGCTGCTGAGGAAGCTGCAAAGCAGGCCGCTGCAAGCCAGCCCACCTATACCGCTCCTTCCTACACCTATTCCGAGCCTTCCTACGATACTTCCTATGATTCCGGCAGCAGCGATACTTACTATGAGGATACCTACGAGGACACCTATGTAGAGCCCTCTTATGATTACTCCACCGGCAGCTCCATCGTTGATGTGGCCTACAGCTATCTGGGTGTTCCCTATGTTTGGGGCGGCACCTCTCCCAGCGGCTTCGACTGCTCCGGCTTTACCCAGTATGTCATGCGTCAGTGTGGCTACAGCATCTACCGTACCGCTGATGTTCAGTACAACAACGGCTACTATGTCTCCTATGACAACCTGCAGCCCGGCGATCTGGTGTTCTTCAGCAACACCTATTCCGAGTACGGCATCACCCACGTTGGTATCTATGTGGGCGGCGGCGACTTCATCCACGCAGCCAACGGCGGCGTAAAGGTCACCTCCCTCAGCTCCAGCTACTATGCAAGCCGTTACTACGGTGCAAGACGAATCGCATAACAATATCAGGCCGTCTCACTTCGGTGAGACGGCCTTTTCATATCTGTTTCAGACCGCACAGTGGGGAGAAAACCCGCTGTGCTTTTTTATTTTCCGGATGTTCTTTCGGCCTTTTTTGAAGGGAAAATGTGATATGTTTTCTCCGGGTGATGCAATGACGATATATCTGGACGGGCTGTGGTTGATCAATGGGTTTGTGGATTATCTGCTGCTGGTGGTTTCGGGAAAACTGACGGCATGCCCTCTGAGACGGTGGCGGATCATAGTGGCGGGGGCGCTGGGAGGCTTTTACGGTGTCGTCTGCGTGATTCCGGGGTGGACATTTCTGGGCAGTTTCCTGTGGCAGGCAGTGATGGGAATGCTCATGTGCATGGTCGCATTTGGAAGAGGAACCGGTCTGATCCGCCAGACAGGGGTGCTGTTTCTGCTGACTGGGGCATTCTTCGGTGTGGTCATGCTGCTGACAGAGGTGTTTTCCGCACCGGCATCCCTGATTGGGGGACGTGTTTATTATCCCGTCAGCATTCCCGTGCTGGTGCTGACCGGGGGAGGGGCATACGGGGCGATTACCTGGGTACTGGGCAGAATGTCTCATCAGGGAGGGGACATTGTTCCGGTGAAGCTCCTGATCCACGGGGTGAAGATTCATCTGACAGCCCTCCGGGACACGGGGAACAGCCTGCGTGATCCCGTATCGGGTGTTCCGGTGATGGTGACGGATCAGGACTTGATGCAACAGTGGCTCCCGGAGAAGCTGCCGGAGAGCCCTGTGCTGTGGGTGGAGGAGATCCGACGGACAGATCCGCTGCTGCGCCCACGCTTGATTCCATATAAAACGGTTGGGGTAGCTCATGGGCTTATGGTGGCGGTACAGCCGGAGGAAGTTTACATATCCGGGAAAAGGGAAAGGGTGTTGATTGGGCTTTCGCCGGTGGCTGTGTCCGATGGGGGCGGCTATCAGGCGCTGTTGGGAGGCAGTTTGGTATGAGAGGTTTGCTGGTTTGGCTGACGGGAAAACGTCAGCCGGAGAAGGTCATGTATATTGGAGGCAGTGATACCCTGCCACCGCCCCTGGACAGGCAGGATGAGACGGCGGCGATTGATGCCATGGTAGTGGGAGATGCCGGGGCAAAAGCGACCCTGATCGAGCATAATCTGCGGCTGGTGGTGTACATATCCAGACGGTTTGAAAGCACCGGTATCAATCTGGAGGATCTGATCTCCATTGGAACCATTGGACTCATCAAGGCGGTGAATACATTCCGGCCGGAGAAAAATATAAAACTGGCGACCTATGCCTCCAGATGTATTGAAAATGAGATCCTTATGTATATCCGGAAAATATCCTCCCATAAAACGGACATTTCTCTGGATGAGCCGATCAATACCGACTGGGACGGCAATGAACTGCGGTTGGGGGATGTGCTGGGGACGGAGCCGGATGCAGTTTCACGCCCTTTGGAGGATGATGTGGATCTGAAGCTGCTCCGGGATGCCATGGAACAGCTGTCGGAGAAAGAAAAGACCATTGTGAATCTCCGCTATGGACTGACAGGCGGGCGGGAAAAGACCCAGAAGGAGGTGGCGGATCTGATGGGGATCTCCCAGTCATATATCTCCCGGCTGGAAAAACGGATCATTCTGCGACTGAAGCGGGAGATCACACGGCAGATTTATTAGGGCTTGTGATGGGGCAGGTTTTGCGCTATAATGAAAAAATCAGGAATCCCCAAAGCTGTGGGAGGTGCAGAACGTGCGCGTTTTTGAAATTGATCAGGAGAAATGCCGGGGGTGTATGTGCTGTGTACACTGCTGTCCCGGTACGGCAATTCATGTGGAGCACGGAAGGGCAAATATAGACCACGACCGGTGTATTGCATGTGGTGACTGTTTCCGGATGTGTCGCCATGACGCTGTGGTGCAGAAGAGCGACGTGGACAAGGTGAAGGGCTTTATCAGTTCCGGAAGAAAGGTGATCCTGTCTCTGGACCCGGTGTGTATCCCGTTCCTGCCTGAGGGAATCAGCATGGAGAATCTGGCTGCTGCTGCGCAGAAACTGGGGATCTGGGATGTGGCGGAGGCCTCGGAGGCCTATGCCGCTGTGGCAGCGGAATATATACGCCTGATTCATGAGCGTCCAGAGGACAATGTTATTTTTTCCGCATGTCCGGTGGTTCAGAATCTGATGGAGCAGTTCTATCCCCAGCTGCTGGGGGATCTTGCACCGGTGGCGTCGCCCATGATCGCCCACGGACGTGTGCTGAAACGGGATTTTACCAGTGCTGCGGTGGTGTATGTCAGCACCTGTGCGGCCCGTTACGAGGAATGTAAGGATGTAAGACATTCTACTGAAATTAATGCGACTATTTCCATTTATGAGCTTCTGGACTGGCTGGAACAGGAGGGAATCTCTCTGGATCCGGCGCAGGAGGAACCACTTCTGAGTGAAGGGGGCGGAGTTGGTGCCCTCGGTGCCGCTGCTGGGGGTATGACCCAGTGTGTGTGCGAAATGCTGGGGGAGAACTCCAGACGGCATATTTGTGCAGATGGTATGGACAATTGCCGGATGCTGCTGGAGGAGCTGAAAACAGGCAGTATCAGAGGCTGTGTGATCGAGATGAATGCCTGCGAAGGGGGCTGCGTGGGTGGCCTGAACTGCCACAGACAAGGCGAGCCGGCCACAGGCCGGTTCGGTGCGGCCCATCGTCTCCGGGATTATGTGGCCGGACGGGACAGGACCCCCTATTTTGATACCCATGGGATCGCCATGGCAAACCCGGTGATCGATTTCTCCGTGGGGCCTTATGTGCCTACGGAGGAGCAGGTGCGGGAGATGCTGTTCCAGATTGGCGTGGGAAACGTGCGGCAGCAGAAGAACTGCGGCCAGTGCGGATATCCTACCTGCCGGGAACGGGCGGAAGCCATTCTGCAAAACCGGGAACCGGTGAGTATCTGTCGGCAGGTGGTACAGGATGCCAGAATGGATGTATACAGCTTCCTTTATGAAGAATTACCCATGGCAGCACTGCTGATCAATGACAGCCAGAAGGTGATCGACTTTAATCAGGAGGCTGGCAGCCTGTTCAATATGAAACGGGGACAGGGGAAATATATATTCGAGATCATGGATCCCGGCGATGTGCAGTATGTACTGGATACAGGACTGGGGATCCGCCATAAACGGATCGATATACCGGAGCTGTTCCTTCGGGTAGAGGCAAACCTTGTGCCACTGAAAAAGCTGAACATGGTTTTGGGGCTTTTCTGGGACATTACTGAGGAGGAGGAAGAGGAGAACCGGCAGCTTCAGTCCAGATTGCAGAGCGTCGAGATGGCCCAGAAGGTCATTGACAAGCAGATGGCGGTGGCGCAGCAGATCGCATTTCTGCTGGGTGAGACCACCGCAGAAACAAAAGTTACCCTGAATCAGCTGAAACGCAGGATCCTGGATGAGGAGGATGCAAAGTGAACATCAGCTTGGATTACGGCTATCACAGCATCAACCATTTCGGGGAAGAGGTCTGCGGAGATCGGGTGAATATCCGCAAAAACAAGGACGGCTTTATCGGTGTCCTGGCGGATGGTATGGGAAGCGGAGTCAAGGCAAATATTCTCTCCACTATGGGCTCCACCATTCTTTCCACCATGATTATCGGCGGTGAAAAGCTGGAGTCTGCGGTGGACATGGTTATCAGAAGCCTCCCGGTCTGCTCTGAACGGGGCATGAACTACTGTACCTTCTCGGTAATCAAGGTGGATCAGAACGGCATTGCAAGACTTGCGGAATTTGACAATCCTCAGGCCTGGATCATCCGGAACTGTCAGGTGGTTCAGCCGGAACGAACCCTGAGACAGGTGGAGGACAAGGCCATCTGGGAGAGTTCCCTGCCTCTGATTCAGGGGGATATTATTGTAGTCACCTCTGATGGTGCGGTCAATGCGGGAATGGATAATCAGTTCTCCTATCGCTGGAACTGGGACAGCGTTGCCCAGTGGCTCTGCCAGCGGGCGCATACCTTTACCAGCGCCCGGCGTATTGCAACGGAGCTGGTGGAGGCGGTGAATAACCTGTACGGCGGACGTCCCATGGATGATGTTACCGCAATGGTTTTGCGGATTATGCCCAAACAGACGGTAAACCTGATGTATGGCCCGCCGGAGTACCCGGAGGATGACGGGTTTATGGTTCACGAGTTTATGGATTCCGATGGCCTGAAGATCATATGCGGAGGTACCACCTCCCAGATCGTCTCAAGAGTTATGGATCTTCCTGTGGTCACCATGCCGGAGACTGCGGCCGATGGTGTTCCACCCATTGGATTCATGGCGGATATTGACCTTGTTACCGAGGGTGTTTTGACCGTCACCCGGGCCGGGGACATCATGGAGCGGTATTATCAGAATCCCAATGCAGATTTTCGAGAGCTGGACGGCAACAACGGGGCTGCAATTCTGGCCAAGCAGCTGATCGAGAACTGTACGGAGCTGCGTGTATTTATTGGCCGGGCACAGAATCCCGGTTATGAGGGAAAAGACGTGCCACTGGATCTGAATATGAAAATGAAGGCCATTGACCGGATCTGCAATCTTCTGGATCAGCAGGGGAAAAGCGTCTCCAAGTTCTATTACTGAAAAAACCGCCCGGACAGATTTTGTCCGGGCGGTTCCGTATATATATTTGAGCGTTATTCCACGCCGTCCCAGCAATAGGTACAAAGCTGATCCTTGGGAAGGCCGGTGGCTTCGACCATGTCATCAAGACGGTTGAACTGGAGGGAGGTGAAATGGAGCTTTTCTCCGATCTTTTTCAGCATCAGCTGATACTTTTCGCTGTCAGGATCCACATACTGTTCCACGATCTCCCGGGTGGGTTCTACGCCCTCGATTTCCTGAATGACCTTACGGGTGATCAGCTCCATCTCGGACTTGGAACGGGAAGAACTGAGATATTTGCAGCCGAAAAGGATCGGGGGGCATGCAGGACGGATATGTACTTCCTTGGCACCGGAATCGTAGAGGAATTCGGTGGTCTCACGGAGCTGAGTGCCCCGGACAATGGAGTCGTCGATCAGCAGAAGGCTCTTGTCCTCGATCAGGTCGTGGATGGGGATCAGCTTCATTTTTGCGATCAGTTCCCGCTTCTTCTGTGTGGGGGGCATAAAGGAACGGGGCCATGTGGGGGTGTACTTTACAAAGGGACGGCCGTAGGGAAGCCGGGATTCATAGGAATAGTTTACGGCATAGGCAATACCGGAATCGGGAATGCCTGCAACCATATCAATGCCCTCTACCTTGCCGGCGTCCCGCTTTGCCATCAGACAGCCACATTTGTAGCGCATTTTTTCTACGCTGAGACCCTCGTAGGAGGAGGAGGGGTAGCCATAATAAACCCACAAAAAGGCGCATACCTTTTTGACGTTTCCGGGAGCCACAAGGGTCTGGACACCGTCGGGGGTCATGATCACGATCTCGCCGGGGCCAAGCTCACGATAGTCGTGATAGCCCAGATTGAGATAAGCAAAGCTTTCAAAGCTGGCGCAGTAGCCCTCGTCCTCTTTTCTGCCCAGGACTACCGGGGTGCGGCCCACCTTGTCACGGGCACAGTAGATGCCTTTTTCGGTGAGGATCAGCATGCTCATGGAGCCGTCGATGACTTCCTGGGCATATTGAATGCCTTCGATCAGGTTTTCCTTCTGATTGATCAGTGCGGCCACAAGCTCTGTGGCGTTGATCTCACTTCCGTGCATCTCAAAGAAATGTCCGCCGTTGGCAATGATCTCTTCCACCAGAGCGTCAGCATTGTTGATCTTGCCCACGGTGACGATCGCATAGCTGCCGTGATGGGAGCGCATGAAAATGGGCTGTGCTTCATAGTCGGAGATACAGCCGATACCCATGGTGCCCTTCATGGAGTTCATTTCCGATGTGAATTTTGTACGGAAGGGAGTGTTTTCAATGTTGTGAATCGCACGGTCAAAGCCGGTTTCAGGACTGTAAACTGCCATGCCGGCACGACGGGTACCTAAGTGAGAGTGGTAGTCCGTGCCGAAGAACAGGTCAAATACGCAATCATCCTTGGATGCAACGCCAAAATAGCCACCCATGTCAACACCTCATGTTCAATTTGATACAAACATTATAGTACAATTTAAAACCGTTGAAAAGCGAAAAGGGGAAAAAAATCGGGGGAGAAGCAATTTCTATGAAAAGTGACGATTTTTCCGGAGAAGAGACGGAAGCAGTTTGACAAAAAAGCAGATTATTTTTCCCGGGGATCCGTTTACTCTTTTCGGGAGGCCGGGAGCGTTGTATAATAAAGGCGAAAAGATGAAAAAACAGGGAGGTGCAGAAGATGCATATACGGATCAGGGGAGACTTCGGAGAAAAAAGTCTCTGCGTCCCGGAGCATTGCACCATTTTGGAAGCTCTCCAGCTTGGGGGCATTACGGCGGTGCATGCGCCCTGTGGGGGGCGTGGCTCCTGCAAAAAATGCACGGTCTGTGTGGAAACAAAAGATGGAGAGCGGGAATGCCTTGCCTGTGGAACAAGGGTGGAAGCGGATATGACAGTCCGCCTCCCCGGGCAGGAAGCTTTGCAGGTGGAGTATGGCTTGACTGAGAGGAATTCTGCGTCCAGTCCGGAGAACTCGGAATGGGGGATCGCATGCGATATTGGCACCACAACGGTGGTGTGTCAGCTGATCCGGATGGATACCGGAGAGAGTGTCGCAGTGACCGGGGCAGGAAATGACCAGCGGATATACGGAGCGGATGTGATCTCCAGAATTCAGGCATCTGCTGAGGGGAAAACAGGGCTGCTGACGGAAAGCATCCGGAAACAGCTGAGCACCATGATCCTTCAGCTGTGCAGTCGGGCGGGGATCCAACCGGCGGAGGTGTCCGCTATGACAGTGGCGGCCAATACGGTTATGAGCCATCTTCTGGCGGGACTGAAACCGGATTCCATGGGATATGCCCCCTATGAGCCCCTTTCCTGCTTTGGTACATGGTTCACGGCAGCGGAACTGGAGCTTCCCATTGGGGGAGAGGTGTATATTGCCCCGGCGGTTTCCGGCTTTGTGGGGGGAGATATTACAGCGGATGTGCTGGCCACCGGAATGGATCTGGAGCAGGAGGCGGTTCTGCTTCTTGACGTGGGAACCAATGGGGAAATTGTGCTGGGATGGGGTGACAGTTTCCTGTGCTGTTCCACAGCAGCAGGGCCGGCCTTTGAAGGAGGGCAGATTCGCTGGGGTATGACCGCTTCGGCGGGGGCGATCTCCGCAGTGACATGGAAATGGGGCCGGGTGGAGTGTGAGACCATCGGTGGCGTCCCGGCCAGAGGTATCTGTGGTTCCGGACTGATCGACGGTATTTCGGTGCTGCTTCAGTGCGGGGCTGTGGACAAGACCGGCCGCATGCTGGATCCGGATGGGGATCAGGTGCCGGAGGAATTGGAACCTTATCTTTACTATGTGGATGGAGAACCTGCGTTCTGTCTTTCGAGAGATGTGGCGATCACCCAGTCGGATGTGCGGAAGCTTCAGGTTGCCAAAGCAGCCATTGGTGCCGGGGTTCAGGTGCTGCGGGATCTGGCTGGAAATGTGAAAATCGGGAAGCTCCTGCTGGCGGGGGGCTTCGGCAGCTATATCCGTCCTGAGAGCGCAGCACGGATCGGACTGATCCCCGGGGATCTTTTGAATGTAACAGAAGCGGTTGGAAACGCCGCTGTCCGGGGGGCAATTATGGCACTTCAGGAGGAACAGGCCCGAAACAGACTGGAAAAAATCCGGAACTCCATGGACAGTCAGGAGCTGTCCGGTATGCCTCAGTTCAGTGATGCATTTATCCGGCACATGGATTTTTGGCCCTGACGGGAATAAAAAGGCGTTCTGCAAGGCTTTGCAGAACGCCTGGATATTTATGTTTATGACTGGGAAACCCCGCAGCTGATGCCGAGCAGGGATTCATCGTCCTGGATCCAGTCCTCTACATCCACCACAGAAAACTCCGTGGGGGTATTCCGGATCACCACCTGGGCAATACCGGCGTTGATAACCGTACGGCGGCACATGGAGCAGGAGGTGGCGTTGGAGATCAGTTCCCCTGTGACAGCGTCCCGGCCTACAAGATACATGGTGGCACCGATACATTCGCTTCGGGAGGCGGAAATGATGGCATTTGCCTCTGCATGAACAGACCGGCACAGCTCATAACGTTCTCCGCTGGGGATTTTCAGCTGTTCCCGGACGCAGTATCCCAGCTCGTTACAGTTGATACGGCCTCTGGGTGCGCCGTTGTACCCTGTGGAAACGATTTCGTCATTCCGGACAATGATGGCTCCATAATGTCTGCGGCGGCAGGTGGAGCGCTCCAGCACCGTCTGTGCAATATCCAGATAATAATTCGTCTTATCAATACGATCCATTGGAATCCCTCCCTTTATAGGGCATTATACAAAAAAGCCGGAGGCATGACAAGTGCTTTTCTGTGAAAGTTCCGGAAAGAATGGTTTTTTTCCAGTTGGTATGATATGATAGTGCAGAAAGGTGGTAAAAACATGAGCGATCTGGTGCTTTTATATATTCTTACAGGACTGCTGTTTCTGGCGGCGGTACTAAAACTTGGGTTGGCTAAAAAGAAAAACGAGGACCTTTCCGCACTGTGGAAGGTGCAGCGGTTTATCTTTCCCGTGGGGATGCTGGTGGTTCTGATACTGTTTCAGACGGGGATTGCAGATTGGGTCATTCCCGGTGTATTTCTGGGTGTTTTGGAGGAGTTTGTTTTCCGGATCATCAGGAAAAAAAGAACTGAGAGGTAAGCCACTCAGTTCTTTTTGGATTATCTCAGAATCTGTCCCGATGCGGTGACCCGGGCCACAAGGATCCCGGTGTCATCGGTGACGGATATTTCGTAATATACGTTGGTTCGGCCTTCACGCACCCTTTCCGCTTTTGCGGTGAGGGTTTTTCCTTTTGTACCCCGGAGAAAGGTGATCTGGCTGGTGGTAGATACGGTGGGACAGTCCCCCTGATTTGCGGCAACGGCAAAGGCAAAATCAGCAAGGGTGAAAATCGCACCACCCATAACGTTTCCCATGGCGTTGGTATGCCGGGGAGTGATCTCCATCTGGCACAGGGCATAGCCGTCATCGATTTCGGTGATCACAGCCCCGTTTTCCATGGCAAAATGATCGCCCTGAAAATAAAGCCGGGCTTCTTCCAGTGTGCTCATGTGTGTTCCTCCCATATATCACTTAAAAACTGCCGGAATGCGGTGGGCAGGGGGTATTCCCGGGTCAGTGTTTCCCGGGAGACCCAGATAAACCGGGAATTCTCGCTGCCACAGTGGAGTCTCGCCCCCTGCATATTCCACTGGATATGGGTGAAAATATGCTTTTTCCCCACCAGCTTTTCCAGATACTCCGGGTGGAGTCCCCAAAGCTCTGCGGTTTGAATAATCTCCTGGGAAGCAAGGGTGCCGGGGACGTTGGGAAACTGGTACAGTCCCGCCAGCAGTCCGGAATCAGGGCGTTTTTCCACCGCCACACGGTCGCCACAGGTGAGCAGAAAAACTGTAAGTGCTTCCTGACGGCGCTTTTTCTTTTCTGCCCGAACGGGAAGTTCATCAATGGTGCCGGACTTGCGGGCCTTGCAGATCTCCCGGAGGGGACAGGCGGGGCAGAGAGGCTGACCATTGGGAATACAGACAATGGCACCCAGCTCCATCAGCGCCTGGGTAAAGGTGCCTGCCTCCCGGGGATATATATCAGCCAGCTGACGGCTGATCTCTTTTTTTACCCCGGGGTCATCGGTACAGCCGTGGTAGTCACAGACCCGGCTAACGACCCGCAGTACATTGCCGTCCACCGCAGGGGTTTTTGCGTCAAAGCATATGGAGGAGACGGCTCCGGCGGTGTAGTCACCGATGCCGGGAAGGGCGCGGATGGAGGGGTAATCTTCAGGGAAAATACCGTTGTGGTGCTCCATGATTCTGATGGCTGCCTTTTGCAGATTCCGCACCCGGGAATAGTAGCCAAGACCCTCCCACAGCTTTAAAAGCATATCCTCCGGGGCGCCCGCCAGATCAGCAATGGTAGGGAGCGCGGTGAGAAAGCGCTGATAGTATCCCTTTACTGCCTCAACCCGGGTCTGTTGAAGCATGATCTCGGAGAGCCAGATGTGATAAGGCTCTTTATCCTCCCGCCAGGGAAGAGGCCGGTGGGCCTGAGCGTACCAGGGGAGAAGAAGCTCCGGCAGCTGTGCAAGCTCCCGCATCAGCGGTTGTCCACCTTCTCCGGGTAAAGATCGTGATTTGCCAGACGATTCCATGCGACTTCCTCCCAACGGGTTCCGGGACGGCCGTAGTTGCAGTAAGGATCAATGGAAATGCCACCCCGGGGTGTGAATTTGCCCCAGACCTCAATATATTTGGGATCCATCAGACGGATGAGGTCTTTCATGATGATATTCATGCAGTCCTCGTGAAAATCTCCGTGATTCCGGAAGGAGAACAGGTAAAGCTTCAGGCTTTTGCTCTCCACCATTTTTACATCCGGCACATAGCTGATGTAGATCGTGGCGAAGTCCGGCTGGCCGGTGATGGGACAAAGGGAGGTGAACTCGGGACAGTTGAATTTTACAAAATAGTCGTGATCGGGGTGCTTGTTCAGGAACGTTTCCAGTACCTGGGGGGCATAGTCGGTGGGGTATTTAACGTTTCGGTTACCCAGCTCGGTAACACCCTCAAGCTCTTCTCTGGTTCTTCCGGATGCCATGTCAGTTTTCCTCCTTTAAAATCGGGTCGGTTACGCCGTTGGCCTCAAATGCGGCAATACGGTCGATGCAGGTGCCACATTTCATGCAGGGGGTGTCTCCACCCTCGTAGCAGCTCCATGTCAGTTCATAGGGGACGCCAAGTTCAAGCCCGGCTTTTACAACGTCTGCCTTTGTGGCGGAGACAAAGGGGGCTTCCAGCCAAAGCTGGTCACCGCTGCCCAGGTAAATGGCGCTGTTCATTGCCTCCACAAACTGAAGGGAGCAGTCCGGATATGCTGCCCCGGCGGCATCGTCTGCATGAGCGCCGTACATGATCTTGCTGCACCCGTGGCTCAGTGCGATGCTGGCCGCAGAGGACAGGAACAGACCGTTCCGGAAGGGGACATAGGTGGATACCGGGGTGTTTCCGCCGGTGGCCTCCATCTGGTGGGCATAGCTGTCCTGGGGAATGTCCTCTGTAGACTGCTTCAGCAGACTGCAATTGCTGTCTGCGAAGATGGCTGCCAGATCCAGCTCCAGCCGTTTTACGCCGTAATACTCTGCTACGGCTCTTGCGGCATTGATCTCTTTGTCGTGTTTCTGACCGTAATAAATGGACAGGGCGATCACGTTTTCCGGGCCAACCTCCTTTACCGCCATGGCAAGGCAGGTGGTGGAATCTACGCCACCGCTGGAAAGTACAAGAATTTTCATTTTAAAAGTGCCTCCATACGCATTTGCAGATATGGGTCTGTTTCAAATTTTCCCCGATAGGTCTGGGTGATGGTCTTTGCTGCGGCCTTGGAGATTCCCCGAGCGGTCATACAGCTGTGGCAGCCGGAGATGACTACAGCCACATCCTCGCTGCCGGTGACCATGGAAATGATCTCTGCAATATCCCGCCCCAGACGCTCCTGAAGCTGGAGACGGCGGGCGGCCATATCTGCGATCCGGGCAATTTTACTCAGACCGATCACCTTCCCGTTGGGAAGATAGCCCACGCTGACGGTCATGTCATACATCAGTGCCAGATGGTGCTCACAGTGAGAAAAGACTTCAATATCCTTTACTACCACCAGATCCTTGTGATTCGGGTCGGCCTCCTGAAAGGTTTTGTCAAACATGTGGGCAATCTCTTCGTTGGTATAGTTCATACCGGCAAAGACTTCCTCATACATTTTTGCCACCCGCTGGGGGGTGTCGATCAGACCTTCCCGGTCGGGATCGTCACCCAGTGCGGCCAGAATGCCGCGGATATGGGTCTCGATTGCTTTTGTATCGATCATGGATCAAACACCTCTTTCCCGGGGATCCCAGATAAATTTGTGGAGTTGCAGCTGAAGGGTAACGCCCACCAGCCGGTGCGCCTTCATGAATTCTACCATCTCGGCGGGCTCAATGGCCCCGAAAACAGGGCTGAGATAAACATTGGTGCGGCCGATTAGCCCGTAGGTGCGTATAATTTCCTCTGCACGGAGCAGATCTTCCCCGGAGCCACAGACAAATTTCACCGTATCCCTGCTGTCAAGGAGGGGGAGATTGTCCAGACACATGGCCTGTTCCATACCACTGGTACCCAGCTTGTAATCCATGGTGAAGGCGGGACGGAGGGGGAGAGAGTAATAGGGGGCGAGGGGGATGCTTCCGTTGGTCTCAACCTCCACATACAGTCCCGGATCCCGGCACAGAAAATCCAGCAGAGTGCCGATGCCGGGCTGGAGCATGGGTTCGCCGCCGGTGACGGTCACGTTTGCTGCGCCGCTTTCTTTGATTTTATAATAGATTTCTTCCTCGGTCATTTTCTGACATGGAGCGCCGGGGACATTGGCCCACTGGGTGTCACAGTAACTACAGGAGAGATTGCACCCTGTAAAGCGGACAAAAAAGGCGAGCTGACCGGCCCGGGTACCCTCTCCGTTGATGCTCAGGAAGGTTTCTGCAATATTAAAGCTGGACAAGGCGTGTATCCTCACTTTCTCCGTCGTAGATGGCACAGTTGGTGGGGGTCTCGTAAACTGCAACATCCCGGACAGAATATCCCCGTTCCGTCAAACAGGTATAGAAATGCTTTGCGAAATTCTCCGCAGTGGTACGAAAGGGGACAAACTCCAGATGAAAGTCCTCCTCCTGAAGGGCTGCGAGGGTGGTATCCTTCAGAGAACCGATCTCCAGGATCAGACTGTGGTCATACTGGTCTGCGAGGACTTTTAAATCGGTTTTCAGATCGCCAAAGTCCATGAGCATGCCCCGCTGGGTTCCCTGACTCTGGAGGGCAGAGCCCTGTACCGTGGCAACGATGCGCCAGCGGTGACCATGGATATTGCGGCATTTTCCCTGATAATCCTTCAGGAAGTGTGCTGCGTCAAAGCTGGCTTCTGAGGTTAGATAGTACATGAATATAGTTCCTTTCTGGGTTAAGGCATAAAAAAAGGGCGCAATGCGCCCAATATCCCCACACCTGAGGCGTGGGGAAAACCTGGTTTTGTTTACTGACAGG
>CAZFGL010000043.1:0-16334 GCA_964518645.1 uncultured Oscillospiraceae bacterium
TTAGCCATGTTGTTTGCACCTCCTTTTGGACATATGGCCGCAAATCTCGTTTGCGACAAGGATTCGCTGTT
This sequence comes from uncultured Oscillospiraceae bacterium, assembly GCA_964518645.1. GTDB lineage: Bacteria > Bacillota > Clostridia > Oscillospirales > Oscillospiraceae > HGM13006. Next base: position 72 of record CAZFGL010000043.1, read on the forward strand.
TTAAACAGCCTTTCCATTATAGCAGAAAATCCCGTTTTGTCAACGGGATTTTCCTATATTTTTCTTATTCCTGATCGAGATTATTCAGAATCTGATGGAGGCACTGGCGAACCATTTCCTGCTGCTCCGGAGAAAGTCCCCGAACCATATCCGCCTCAGCCCGATCCCGGACACCCATAACCACTTCCTGGATCTCCATGCCTTTTTCCGTCAGGATCACCCGCTTGTTCCGGGTATCCTGGGGCAGGCGCTCACATCTGACGAAGCCCTTCTGTTCCAGATTCCGCACCAGAGAAGAAACGCTGGATGCCTTGATGCCCAGAGCATACTCCAGATCTCTCTGATTTACGTCCCCCTTATTGAGTTGTCCAAACAGCCGTGTCAACACCCGGGACTGGGGGTACGTTACGTCATGTTCTGCAAAACACTTGTCAAAATACTGACGAATTGCATAGGAGATATTGGTGATCAAATAGCCAATATCCGGATTGTCGTTTGGTTTCTTTTCCATCTGTCTTTCTGCCATAGCAGCGCTTCTCCCTTCTGCATTTATTTGGTCATTTGTCGAGGCCGAACTATTTCCCATTCGAAAGGTTTGGCCCATGAATAGTTTATGGTCAAAACTAAATTTTGTCAAGCCCCACACCGGGATTTTTCAAAAAAATGTAGCAAAAAACTCCGCAGCACCGGCTGCGGAGTTTTAACGCTTATGCAAAGAACTTCTCGTGAATGGCGGCAACTGCCCGATCTGTATCCTCCTTGTTGATCAGGACGGACACCTTGATCTCAGAGGTGGAGATCATACGGATATTGATGTGAGCCTCATAAAGTGCCTCAAACATGGTTGCCGCAACACCGGGATTGTCCACCATGCCGCCGCCGACCACAGAGACTTTTGCTACATCTGTGGACACGTCCAGATGATCGAAGCCCAGAGCATCCCGGTTTTCAGAGAGGATCTTATATGCCTCGTCTGCCTTGTCCTTGGCCACGGTGAAGGAAATATCCTTGGACTCACTCCGGCCAATGGACTGAAGGATAATATCTACGTTGATCTTCTCTCTTGCCAGAAGGTTAAACACTTTATAAGCCACGCCGGGCACGTCGTTAAGCCCAACCAGAGCAACTCTTGCCACATTCTTGTCCTGTGCGACACCACTGATATACGTCTTTTCCACTTTTTTCACTGCCTCCTTGACGATGGTTCCGGGCGCTCCGGTAAAGCTGGAAAGCACCTCAATATTCATATTGTACCGTTTTGCCATTTCAACAGAACGGTTATGCAGCACCTGTGCCCCCAGAGATGCCAGCTCCAGCATCTCTCCAAAGGTGATCTCATCCAGCTTCTTTGCATTCTTCACCTTTCTGGGGTCTGCCGTGTAGACGCCGTCCACATCGGTATAAATCTGGCACAGATCCGCCTTCAGGGCAACTGCCAGCGCCACAGCCGTAGTATCGGAGCCGCCTCTGCCCAGTGTCGTAAAATCGTTGTATTTGTTGATTCCCTGGAATCCGGCCACCAGAACGATCTTGTTCCGGTCCAGTTCCTCCTGCATCCGGGTTCCGGACACACGCTTGATTCTGGCTGCACCGTATGCAGATGTGGTCTCGACACCCACCTGCCAGCCGGTCAGACTGACCACAGGGTAGCCCATCTTCTCAATGGCCATGGCCATCAGCGCAATGGAAACCTGCTCGCCGGTGGCCAGCAGCATATCCATCTCCCGCTTGGACGCACCGGGATTGATCTCCGCCGCCTTCGCCAGAAGATCATCGGTGGTATCGCCCTGCGCAGACAAAACGACAACGACCTGATTTCCTTTTTTATAGGTATTCGTAATGATCTCTGCAACATGCAGGATCCGCTCGGCATTGGCAACAGAGCTGCCGCCGAATTTCTGAACAATAAGTGCCATAGTTTCCTCCAGCTAAAAAAGTTTTACTCCAACACCGGCAGGCAGCTCAGAGCATTGAAGCCCTGCAGCTTCTCATCCAGCGCACTTCTGGACATGGGCTCGGTAAAGATGGCGATCTGGCCGGGCAGTCCCGGTGCAGTGACCATTTTCACATCCCCAAACACAGTTCCGATCCGCATTTCCCGCTCTTCCGTGCGTATATACCACTGCTGCGGGAGGGTGCTGTAGTCCCCCACCACGTCCTTGCCGCCGGGGGCCCAGTCCATGTTCTGACGGCGCGCCTTGTGCTTCACCGCATCAATAATATCCGCAGAGACGGCACTGGCCGTGGGCAGCTTTCCTGCGCCCCGTCCGTAGAACATGACGTCGCCAATGGCATCGCCCCGAACCACGATTCCGTTGAACACGTCCTCCACTCCGGCAAGCTGCTGATCCTCCGGGATCAGATGGGGTGCAACATAAGCGATCACCCGGTCATCCTCTGTCCGGATCGCCCGTCCCAGCAGCTTGATCTTCATGCCGGTCTGCTCCGCCATGGCAACATCCTCGGCGGTGATCCCCGTGATTCCCTGAGTGGGAACATCGGCGGGATAAATGTGTCTGCCGAAGCTAAGGGATGCCAGAATGCAGATTTTGCGGCATGCGTCAAACCCTTCCACGTCTGCGGTGGGATCCGCCTCAGCATATCCTTTCTCCTGCGCCTGCGCCAGAGCCGTGTCGAAAGAAAGGCCTTCCTTTATCATTTTAGTCAGAATATAGTTGGTTGTGCCATTGAGAATACCATAAATTTCAGTGATCTCATTGGCTGCAAGACAGGAGCCCAGAGGACGGATAATGGGGATACCGCCACCCACAGACGCCTCATAAAGATAGTTCAGATTTTTCTCTCTGGCGATCTCCAGGAACTCGTCTCCATACTGGGCAACCACCTCTTTATTGGAGGTGACCACACTTTTCCCAGCCTGAAGAGCCCGCAGGGTATATTCTCTGGCAGCGTCTGTACCGCCGATACACTCCGCCACGACCGTAACCTCGGGATCCTGCTCGATCACGGAGAAGTCCTGAACCACCAGATCCCGGAAGGGACTGTCAGGATAGTCATGCCGTCCGAGGATATATTTGATTTCCACCGGCTCGCCCGCTTTTTTTCGAATCGAGTCGGCATTCTTGGTCAGTACCTCCGCAACACCGGAACCAACCGTACCAAGACCAAGGATTGCAACCTTTGCCATAATGATCTCCTTTCCCGTTAACCTGCCACGATCTCAGCTTTCACAACGCCATCCAGATTGCTCATACGCTTGAGCAGATCCTCCATGGAGCAGTGCAGCTCACTGGTCTCAGCGGTAATTGTGACAATGGCACAGCCATTGGTGGGAATATTCTGGTTAATGGTGAGTATATTTGCACCGTTATAGGCAAAAATGGAAAGTATACCGGAAAGGACACCGGTTCTGTCCTTCAGACTCAGCTGGAATGTTATGATCCGGCCTGTCATAAGATTCTGAAAGGGCATCATTGCATCCCGATATTTATAAAAGGCACTGCGGCTGATCCCGGTGGCCTTGGTAGCCTCCCCCACAGTGGTTGCCTCGCCGGAGTCAAGCATTCGTTTGGCCTCTGCAACTTTCAGGAACACTTCCGGCAAAGCAGATGCTTCCACAATATAATACTTGGGTAATTTATCCATGGTATTTCCTCCTGTTGTCCGCCATTGGCGTTCATTTGTATTCCATGCGGAGTATATCTTACCACTTCGAGTGTCCGTTTGCAACGGACACTTCCGTAGAATATCCATGTTTTTCGACCCTTATTTTTGTACTATCTGACATGATTCTCACAGGAGGCGTCTATGGAAACCTGCACAAAAATCAAAAAGCTGATCCCGCATGTTCTTGCAGGGGCATTAATTCTTTTTCTCTTGAAATTCCTGCTGCCTTTGGCACTTCCAGTCCTGCTGGGGCTGGGGGTGGCAGCTGTCCTTTCCCCTCTGATTCGCCTGCTTCAGGAGCACGGAAATCTCCGTCACGGAACTGCTGCCGCTCTGTCTGTCACCGGCGTACTTTTTCTTGTATGTCTGGGCATTTTCCTGTTGGGACGCTTTCTTTTTTCAGAACTGACCGCACTGTATCAGCAGATCCCCGGAATGCTCTCCGCCCTGTCCGCTCAGGGCAGCAAACTGGCCGTCATAATCAACGGTTTTACCCGCGAGCTTCCCGCCGGGGCAGCGGATGCCGTGGAAAACTGGATGGATGAGATCACCAGCGCCGGTGGGAGTCTGGCCGCCAGTCTCTACGAGGGACTGTTTTCTCTGGTCTCCGGCTTTCTCGGTCGGCTGCCGGATCATCTGCTCTTTCTTCTGACCATGATCCTCTCCTGCTATTTTGCCGCCACAGAGCTCCCCCGATTCAGCGCCATGCTCCGGGAACATCTCTCTCCCGCCCGCTGGGAACAGCTGAAATCCCTCTCCCACAGCGTAAGAACCGTTCTGGGCAGTTGGCTCCGGGCTCAGATCAAGCTCATGGGTGTCACCTTTCTCATTCTGCTGCCGGGCTTTATGCTGCTGGGGGTACAGCTCCCCCTGTTTCTGGCGCTGGGGGTCGCCCTGCTGGATGCACTGCCCCTGTTCGGAACCGGCACAGTGCTTCTCCCCTGGGGACTTTTCTCTATTATAACCGGCGATTTCCGGCTGGGTCTGGGGCTGATCCTGCTCTATGGCGCCACTGCATTGTCACGAAACGTGCTGGAGCCCCGCTTCCTTGGGGCACAGATCGGGATCAGTCCTCTCATCACCCTGCTGGCCATTTATGCAGGCTACCGGATCTCCGGTTTTCCGGGCATGATACTGCTGCCTATCCTTGTAATGCTGGGGGCTGAGGTGCTGGAAGCCCGGCATCGGCCGGCACCGCTCCCCCAGTCTCCCCGGTTCTCCCCCGCCCCGGAGTAAGAGAAATCCCCCGGCAGCCCTTACAGGCCACCGGGGGAAATTCTTTTGGATTTACTTTTTCTTTTTCAGAACAACCGCCACGATCACTGCGATCACAACCACAGCTGCCCCGATACCAACGATGGCACCCACAGGCATGCCACCCTCAGCCTCTGCGGGAGCAGTCTCCGGCTCCTGAGAGACAGCGGGAACCTCCTCGGGAACCTCTTCAGGAACCGCAGGCTCCTCTGCGCTTGCCTCTGCTGCGGATGCTTCTTCCTCGGCTACAGGTTCAACCTCGGGAACATAGTCGCCGGTAACCAGAATATTGCCGGTATAGACCTGTCCCGGCTCCACGGTCAGGGGCTCGCCATCCAGAGTGATCTCTCCGTTGACAACGCCGCCTTCCTCTACGGTGAGGCTGGTGAGGCTGGACTGTCCGGTCACATTCCATACGCCACCTGCTCCTACCGTCAGGGCAACACCGTAAACTGCGTCATATCTCTCATCCACAACCCAGTTCACTTCCCCGTACTGGGCCCACTTTTCATTCCAGGAATCCACAGTACCGGAGACAATATTGCCGGACAGTGTAGCATCTGTCAGAGAAACGGTCATTCTCCGCTGATAGTCCTCATGGAGAATGTCGCCGGTAACGTCCATATCGGTCATGGTGATGGCCACGGGATTTACCTGATTGCCGTCACCGGCAGCCAGGAAGTTGCCCATGGAATCAGAGTTCAGAACGGTATGTACCAGCACGTTGTTGTAGCTGTCCATCCGGACATTTTTCAGGTCAATATTAGCAGAGGTAGAACGGATCAGGAACAGGTCGCCCATTACATAATCCACATAAGCCCCCACTGCATCACCGTAATCATAATAGTCCTTGGTAGACACCAGATCCTCGGAGGTGGCAATGGTGGTATCCTTCGCAGTGAAGGTGCCGCAGTCTGCCGCATAGATACCCTGTCCCATCATGTCGGGCGCATGGATCATAACAGCATTCCGTCCGCCCACCAGAAGGGTTTCCTCTTCCACCACGTCGCCCTCGTTGTAGGAGAGCAGTTCCTCATCTGCGGCAGAAGCATTGTAAGCATGGATCTGACCACTCTTGGAAATGATACAGCTGATCTCAGCCGCGGAGAGGCGGCTGCCGTAGAGCCATACCCGGCAGTTGGTATCCGCATAAGTAGAATAACCGCCGTTTTCCGCAACGCCCTCGGTATTGTATGCATACAGATCCAGACCGCTGCCGGTGGCAGAGTCGGTGGACAGAGCTGCCCAGCCCTCTGCGGTACAAACAGAATTGAAATAATAGGTTTTGGTTGCACCGATCGAGAAATTGGCACGGGCATTGCCGGAGATCAGCAGGGCTTCGTTGGAGAAGGGCTCTGCGATTTCGGTGGTATTTTCATTGCTGCCGGTGGAGATCACGCTGGAATTATTAACGACCAGCGTTGCGTCGTTATATGCGGCAGTGACATAACGGGCAGAGCCGTCCACCACCAGTTCAGAGTCAGAAACATAAACTACGGCACCGTTATCCAGATTCAGCGCCGCACCGCCGGAGGCACTGCTGTCCGCTGGGGTATCCACACCCAGACGGATGGTTGCCTTCTCCAGCCGAACTTTGGAATCTGCACCGGTCACAGCAATTCCGTTAAAGCTGTAGTCGCCACTCTCCAGATTCAGGCCACTGATGGTCACAACACCGTCCTCTACAGAGATCAGATCGGTATATTTCCCGGCCTCATATTCATTATCCGTGTTTTCTGCGCCATCGGTGATCACAATGGCCGCATCCGTAGGAGCACCGTCAGTGGGAGGCGCACCGCCACCTGCACCGGGACTCATATCCGTAGGCATGCCCATGGGCATATCCGGAGGTGCCCCCATATCCATTGCTGCCGCCACACCGGTGAACACAAACAGGAAGCACAGGGTCAGCGCCAGAACTCTTGTCCATTTTTCTTTCATAAAGAAATCCTCCTTTCACAGGTACGAAGTCCATTATAATGCATCCCACCACAAAAAGAAAGATTTTCCAGCCCTCTCGCCGTCGAGAATTTCCATGTGCGGTTTTGTTGATTTTACCGTTCAAATTTTGTTTTCAATGGTTGATTTTGATTATTGCCCCGTGGCCTCCCCCCATCTTTCCTACAGAAATAAACTTCGAACGACAGGATGCATCCTCCTGTCGTTCGAAGAACCTGTCATATCAGTGCCAGGCTGCTCTTTTAATCTCGTTGTAAAGGGCCAGTCCCTTTTCCTGTCCCAGATGCTTTCTCAGGGTATTACACAGCACCTGACGCTTATTCCCTGCGATCAGCTCCCGGAGGACATTCTCCTGAAGCTTGGGATAGGGTGCAATCATCACCGCAAGCTGGTCCATAACCGGTGCCTGTTTCATGTCCGGCTGCCGTTCTTTCCGAACCGGTCTGTTTTCGGTCTTGGCTTCCGGCTTTCTGGGCTCCGCCTGCTTTTCCGGCTCCTGTGCTGTCACCGGCACTTCCGCCGTCTTTGGCCGTTCCTCCCCGGATTCTGCCCCATCCCGGCTCTTGCTCCGGGTTCGGCGAACTCTGGTTCGGTTTCTGTAATTCTTCCGGGGAGAAACCCCAGTCCCAACATTCTCTCCGGCAGCATTTTCTTCCCCGTCCTCAGACTCTGCCGGGAGCACTGTCAGCACCACCGCAGGCTCTGCCGTCTCCGGCTCCTCCTGCACTGGTTCTGTATTCTCACACGCCGGTGTTGTCGCAGTTTCTTCTGTCCGGGATTCTACAGGCGCTGTTTCCGGCGTTTCCTGCGGTATCTGCGCCTCAGCCGTCAGGGATTCAGGCACAGCAATAATCTGAACCTCTTCCACCGGCACAGCCTCCACAGGCTGCTCCGGCTCCACAGGCTTTACTTCCGCCGCAGGCTCCTGGGGCACCGCATGAAGCACCTGCTCCCTGTTCTCCCGCCGGTTCCGTTCGATCCGGGAAGCGGACTTTATGGTATCCACGCAGCGTACCCGGGGGCCAATTTTATTGGCAGCCCAGAAATTTGCAACATGCTTATAGCCCATATCCTTGGACACAATGTAATAGTTTCGCTCGGCCGCTCCTGTTCCGATCAGATACCCAAGCCATGTGGCGATCTGATGATCCAGCGCATTCTTGCCCCCCACCGTGACCTCAAAATAGTCCAGCTTGCACACACTTTTTCCAATCAGAATGTGCATCTTCATGGTCAGACGGTTGGAGTTGTTACTGTAAAAGATAATAACCTGATCCTCCTCGGAGAGATAGGTGATACCACTGAGTCCCTCTGAGGCTACATTTTCAAAATCTATGAGATAAATATCCCGCATAATGGGTCTCCTTTTATTCCGATACGCCCAGCTTATAGGCGCGCAGCATAACTGCCGCCGCCTGACACCGGGTTGCGCCCTCCTGAGGCACGAACCAGCCGGCGCTGTTGCCGTTGATGATTCCCAGCTCAGCGCAGAAGTATACACCAACACGGGCAAAGCTGCTGATCTGGCCGTCATCCGGGAAATCCGTAGCCTGTTCTGCTGCAGTGTAGCCCTGAGCCTTCAGGTAACGGGCAAGAATGGTGCACATCTGCTCCCGGGTAATGGGATCATCGGGATGGAACAGACCGTCATCACAGCCCAGAACATAGCCATTCTCCGCTGCCCACGCCACCTCGGCAGCGTACCACGCACCGGGGCCAACATCCGCAAAGGGGGGCTGAACATGATCGTCCATGTCTCCCACACCGTGGAAATTCGCCAGCATCTTGACCATCTGGGAACGGGTCAGCATACCAAGGGGATCAAAGCAGTCATCACCGATGCCGCTGACCAGACCAAGGTCATATGCCTCCATCACTTCACCGAAGAACCAGTCCGTATCCAGCACATCCTGAAAACGATAGGGGGGCTCAGGAAGGGGCTCCTCAGGCACATCGGGCGTTTCGGGTGCATCAGGTGTTTCGGGTGCATCGGGCACTTCCGGAGCCTCCGTGTCATCCCAGGGAGTCATAAACAGTTTTGCTTCAGCGGCACGCCGTGTTACCAGCCCGGGCAGCTGCACGCCACCGGCGTTGACCCAGGTACTCAGAGCCGCCTTCACAGCCTCCTCCGTCCATGCGGAGGGATCACTGAGCAGCAGTGTTTTCAGCTTGCACCATGTACCGTCTTCGTTTTTATAGGTTGTCCAGCCAATGCCTACATTGTAGGTGAAGCTCATCAGCGCATCATACTGATTCTGATTCAGCCGGATGTTGTTTTTCTGATAGAAGCTGTTCATATATGCTTCCGTGTCGATCAGACCGTAGCGGAGCAGCTCCATCCCCTGTTCCTCAGTAATGGGGGCACAGTCCTCACCGAAAAGCTTCTTTGCAGTTTCGTAGCTGTTGCCATAACCGATGGAATACTGCTGGTAGTCCCAGATGGGATCCGCAGTAAAGCCCTCATAGCTCACAATAAATGCAATGCCATCATCGCTCATGGTCATATCCGGAATATCCTCCTCCAGTTCCAGAAGCATGGGCACATCTTCACGGGCAATAATCTCGCCACCGGTTACCTCACTGGGGTACACATACAGGGGCAGGCTCTCATCTGCCGCAAAGGCTCCAATCAATAAAATTACCGCAAAGGCGGCTATGTACAGGATTCGAAGCACATTTTTTTGAAACAATTTCATGGTTTCTTCCTCCGTTTTGTTATCGGTTGTTACTGTTTTGTAATCTTCATTATACACAAAACAGAGGAAAATGCAAGCTTTTCAACGCAAATAATCGGATTTTTCTTTTGAAATCAAGAAAAATCCGATTATACGTCCCTAAATGTTTCCTTTTACACCCGTTCAAACCGGTATTTCTGGGTCACTTCCGGGTATTTTTCATGATCCACTTCACTGAGGAACATGTCCAGAGGCCGGGCATAAAATCCATAGTCCCCATAGAGTGCCTGATAGACCACCAGTGGTTCCATGGTTTCAGAGTGTCTTGCGACACATATCACCTGATAGAGTTTATTCTTAAAATGCCGATATTTTTCACCGGGCTGCACAGTCCGTTCCATTCCGTCACCCCTCGATCCACCGGGCATCCACCTGAGGACGCCACACCGGGTTTATGTATTTTTCCTTCCGGGGATACCCCACCATCAGGGCGCACCGTACATGACATCCCTCAGGGATCTTCAGCCAGTCACGCACCTCCCGGAAACGGTCACTGAGCTGACGCAGATACCCGCCCCAGCAGGTTCCCAGCCCCTCCTGCACCAGCAGCAGTTCCAGCTGGGTCATTGCCACCGCCGGATCCAGCACCGGGTTGAGGCAATCATCCGGGCTCCACGCCACGATCATACAGGGCGCACCGCAGGTGAGCAGATCCGTCCCGTGGCGCATCAGCTTGGGAAGCTCCGGAGCCTCCCCAAATGCTTCACACAGTCCAAGACACAGATCCCGCAGTGCAGTGACCTGTTCTTTCCCCCAGACCACCGTATAACGGTATGCCCGCTGATTTTTACCACTGGGGGCATAGTTTGCCCAATCGAGACTCCGCTGGATCAGTTCCCTGGAGGGCAGTTCCTCCGAATAGTTCCGGATGGATCTCCGGCTCTGAATCAGCGCCCCCAAATGCGATTCCTCTTTTTCCGGATAAACCTGTTGCGGGATCATCTCCTCAAACCGGATGGCCTTTTGGGAACATGCTCCTGCGCAGTGCATACACTGAATACATCTCCGCCGGGGATGTACCTCCGGACTGGACTGTCCCTCCACAAACACCCCCATGGGGCAAAGGCGCACACAGGTTTTACAGTTTATGCAAAGCTCCTGGTCAATATATACCATTTAATCCACCTGATTTCCTGAAAAATCTACCTGCATTCCCTCAGGGAAGGGCTTTCCCTGCCGGGCGCAATCCAGAAATGCCTCCAACCGCTCCGGGGCTTTTTCCACAGTTTCCCGGTAGCACTGCACCATCTCTGTCAGATAAATCCCCAGCCGTTCCTCCGGCTCCTTCTCCAAAACCGCCCCATAAAGCCCGTGAATGCGGGGCAGTCTGCTTGCCAGATTTGCCGCATGGCGCACCGGCTTTCCTGTCCAGTCGCAAAGCTTCATGGACACGAACCGAAACCGTTTGAGGCCCTTTGCGTAATGCTCTGGGGTGACCTCCGGCGCCATCTTCCCTGCCATATAATAAAAGGCACGGGGAAGAGATTTTACCGGCATAGCCTCCCGATGCCACGCTTCATCCCGCTCCAGAAGCAGCCGATCCAGTTCTCCCTCCACCTGCCGATGGCTGCACCCGGTCTCCTCCATGGCCCTGTACACCAGAGGATGCAGGCTGGAATCCAGCAGATGATGCAGAAAATACCCGGCAGCAAAGGACACACCATAGGGCTGATCCGTTGCAATTGCCTCCCGGTACCGTTCCAGCGCCTGGGCGCCTGTTCCGTGGTGGAGATTCAGACCGGTCTGCCGAAGCTGACAGAAATACAGGGGATCCGGCCCGAAGTTTCCACAGCAGAAGCTGTCCCATTCCCGTTCTACCCGGTTTTTCAGTTCCGGTGGCAGACTCTGTGCCACATGACGGCCGAACCGGAGATGGGTATAGAAATTGGGCATTACATGTTCTCCTTGGGAAGCTGCTTCCCTGCGTAATGAATATAATGTGCAACAGACAGCTTCGTCGCCTCTGTATCCTGCTCCGTAAGTTCCCGAACCACTCTGCCCGGAACTCCCATCACCATGGATTTTGGCGGGATCACCTTTCCGGGTGACACGACACTGCCAGCAGCCACAATGCTGCCTGCACCGATGTGACAGCCGTCCAGAAGCACTGCCCCCATGCCGATCAGGCAGCCCTCTTCCACGGTACAGGAATGAATCACCGCATTATGTCCTACCACACAGTTTTTACCGATCACCGTGGGGTTCCCGGTGGAACAGTGGGCCACAGAGTTGTCCTGAATGGAGGTATTGTCTCCGATCACGATTTTATCCACGTCCCCCCGAAGCACCACGCCGTACCAGATGGAGGCGTTCTCTCCGATCTCCACATCCCCGATCAGGGATACATCCTCGGCGATATATCCATTCCGGATTACCGGAGTTTTACCGTCATATTCTTTTACCAACATACTTTTTCACCTGAATCAAAAGAAATCTCTCATAGAAAATGCCTGTACACCAAGATGGGCACGATCCACATCCGTTGCCGGAAGGGGCATCGCAGAAACATCCAGTTTTGGCCCTCCGAACACCTCACCCAGCCACAGGGTACAGTCCGTAAACCACCGGGCAACATGGACACTCTCCAACGAGGTATTCCCCAGAGAGGTGGCCGGAGTATTCAGGGCACTTCCGTGACTGCCCTCCATATAAGTGTGGCTCTCAAAGGGAATATTATGCTCTGCCAGTGCAGAGATAAATTTCAAGCCATGCTCCACCGGCACCATCTTGTCCCGGTAAATATTAAACAGGAAGGTAACCGGGGTATGCTCTCCCACCCATTTTTCCGCAGAGGCGATCTCCTTCAGTTCCTGAAGAGACCGGTCTCCTGCCAGCAGGGAATACATCTCCCCCTGCCCCTCCACATCCACAGTGATGCAGGGGTACCCTAGAATCAGGGCGTTGGGGCGTCCCGCTTCTCCCTGACATCCGGAGGCTTTGCGCACATCCTCCCGGTTCCACATGGTACCTGCGCAGGCCGCCACATGACCGCCGGCAGAGAACCCACACAGGGCCAGCTTATCCGGAGCCTGATAAAACGCTTCTTCTCTCTCACGGATCAGGCGCAACGCACGGCAGGCATCCCCCACCGCATTGGGGAACACCGCATCCTTTCCCACGGAATAGCGCAGAAGATACCCATTGTAGCCCGCAGCCACAAAGGCCAGCGCCACCGCTTCTCCTTCGCTGCCACTGTGTCCCAGATATGCACCTCCGGGAAGTACAACAACACCGCCCCGCCGGGGAAAATGTCCCGGAACCGTAGTCCATTTCTGGATATAGCAGTACAACATAACCCGCTTGTCACCGTACAGGTCAATTTTTTCCACAAACATTTAAACACCCTCCAGTGAGAAATCCGGCAGATATTCTTCTGTGGCCGCAGAGGGCTCCTGTAAAAAGCCGTCCTCAAGCCCCAGCATGTACATCCAGTCCACCACTGCCTGATACTCATCCTCTGTCACGTTTCTGTCAAAAGGTGGCGTATCCTTTACTTTCCCGGAGGGGACATACTGCGCCATCAGGGACAGCAGCACACTGCCTCTGGGAAAATGCTCCGCAATATAATCCAGCACCTTCAGGCTGTTCTGCACCTGTCCCGGCAGCACCAGATGACGGATCACAACACCCTTTTTCAGCATACCGTCCTGATCGTATACAGGTCTCCCCACCTGACGAACCATTTCGTCAATGGCCCGTGCCACCACCGGAAAATAATCCGGCGCATGGGACAGCCGGGAGGCAAGGTCCCTTTCCGCATACTTCAGATCCGGAAGATAAACATCCACTTTCCCCTCCAGCAGCTTCAGAGTCTCCACCTTTTCATAGCCTCCGCAGTTGTACACCACCGGCACCGGGAGCTTTGGCTCCAGAGCCGGCAGAATCCCGGGCAGGAAGTGGGTCGGGGTCACCAGATTGATGTTGTGCGCCCCCTGGTCGATCAGTTCTTCAAAAATCTCCCGCAGCCGTCCGGACGTGATCTCCCCGCCGAAGCAGCCGTGACTGATTTTTGTATTCTGGCAGAAATTACATCCCAGCGAGCAGCCGGAAAAGAACACTGCGCCGGAGCCCCGTTCCCCGGAGATGGTGGGTTCCTCCCAGAAGTGGAGCGCCGCCCGTGCCACGGTCAGCTGCTCCCCCATTTTGCAGTATCCCCGCTGCCCCTTCCCCCGGTCAGCACCGCAGTCCCGGGGACACAGATGACATGCCGCCATTACCGCACCAGAATCTCCGCAACAGGATCCAGCTCCGGCACCTCAGCGTCCACGATACGGCCGAAATCAGCCATAACAGACAGTTCCAGGCTGAGGGGAACGGTTGCAAGCAGGGGAAGCCCCAGTGCCTCGGCGTGCTCCGCCGGCTCGGTTCCCAGAAGAACCGCACCGTCCTCCAGCTGCAAATGTGCCTTGTTTTCAATCACACCCAGCACGGGAATCATAATCATCTTCATCAGATTCACAGACTTCTGCGCAAGGAAATCACACAGATCCGAGGGATTGGACACCAGCACACTGCCGTCAAAGGGAATGATGGTACCGATCTGCAGGGGTACATCGCCAATGCCGGAGGGCATGTCGATCAGCATAAAGTCCAGATCCTCAGACCACTTCACGTTCATATAGAACAGCAGTGCGCCCTCGGCAATGTCCTTGCCATAGGAGAGCAGTGGCTGTGTGCTGTCCTTTTCCACATTGCCCATGGAAATAAACTCTACGCCGCTGTCTGCCTTCATCGGCAGAAGCTTTTCCCCGTCAGAGCCGCAGGGCTCCACTTTGCCATAGAGGTAGTGCACTGTGGGGTTTTCCAGATCCGCATCCAGTACCGCCACCTTTTTACCCATTTTCTGAAGCTTGTCCGCCAGCATGCAAGTGGTCACGGATTTGCCGGTACCGCCCTTGCCGCTGAACACCGCAACGATCCGCTGGGCTTTCTTGGGGGTCTTGTCCGTGTTCTCGGATTCACACTTGCTGCTGCAGGAGGAACAGTTGCCGCCGCACTTGGTAAAGTCGCCGCCGCAGGCCTCAAAATCCGACATATACTTCATATACTTGGCTTCGTGCTCTGCTGCCAGCTTTTTCTTATCTTCCGTCATGGGATACATCCTTTCTCAAAAGGCCCGATGGCCATAATATTCTAATGATATAGTATACCATAATTCCCCCAAAAAACAACACCCGCAAATCCCGGTTTCCCATGGATTCCATTGCCTTTTCCCCTGAAATATGTTAAACTTCCCAACATAGAATACACTTGGGAGGTATCCCTTCTATGAATAAAAATCAAATCTTCACCGGCGAAATCACCGGCTGCACCAGCGAAGGACTGGGCGTTGCCCGTTTTGAGGACCGCGCAGTTTTTGTAAAGGGCGCCATTCCCGGTGAGACCTGTGAAATAAAGCTCATTAAAGTCACAAAGACCGCCGTGTACGGCCGACTGGAGCAGGTGATCACCCCCTCCCCTCACCGGGTGGAGCCTCTATGTCCCCATTTTGGAAAATGCGGTGGCTGCGATTTTATGCATATGGATTATACCCTCGAGACCCAGCTGAAGCGTCAACGTGTTTACGACGTTCTGGAACGGATCGGAAAAGTCTCCCCCGGGGAGCTGCCCATTGTCGCCGCCCCCACCACCGGGGGATACCGAAACAAGGTTCAGTTTCCCGTGGCTCTCAGCAACGGAAAAGCCGCTGCCGGATTTTTCCGTGCCAGAACCCACCAGCTGATCCCCATCACCCACTGCCATATCCAGCCGCCGGAGGCGCAGACCGCTTCTCAGGTCGTACTCAGCTGGATGGAGCAGTACCACATTCTCCCCTACGACGAAGAGACGCACCGGGGCTATGTCCGTCACATTTTTGTCCGGAAGGGCGTTGTCACCGGACAGCTGATGGTCTGTATTGTGGCCAACAGCGAAAAGCTTCCCAAGGCTCCCCAGCTGGTGGAGACCCTCCGGGCCGCATTGCCGGAACTTACCACGGTGATCCACAACGTGAACACCCGCCCCGGCAACGCCATTCTCGGAGATCGTTACCACACCCTGTACGGAGACGGGTATATCGAAGATGTGCTGTGCGGTCTGACCTTCCGGCTCTCCCCTGCCTCCTTCTATCAGGTCAACCATCATCAGGCTCAGGTGCTCTACGAAAAGGCCATTGCGCTGGCAGATCTGCAGGGCAGTGAAACGGTATTGGATCTCTATTGTGGCACCGGCACAATCACCCTTGCCATGAGCCGTCATGCAGGCCAGGTCATCGGTGTGGAGGTGGTTCCCCAGGCCATCGAGGATGCAAAGGAAAATGCCCTCCGGAATCACATTCAGAATGCCCGTTTCTTCTGCGCCGATGCAGGTGAGGCCGCACTTCAGCTGGCCGCCGACGGCATTCGCCCCGATGTGATCACCGTTGATCCCCCCCGCAAGGGCATCAGTCAGGACGTGATCGACGCCATCGTCCAGATGAATCCGGAACGGGTAGTCTACGTTTCCTGCGACCCGGCCACCCTCGCCCGGGACATCCACCTGCTGGAGGCACAGGGTTATCTGTACCAGACCGGCGAAGCGGTGGATCTGTTCCCGAGAACCAAGCATGTGGAGACGGTTGTCCTTCTTTCCAAGGGAGAGGTCGACTCGAAAAAAGTGCGTGTGGAGTTCTCTTTGGAAGATATGGATATGTCAGATTTTCAGGACAATG
>CAZFGL010000044.1:0-16217 GCA_964518645.1 uncultured Oscillospiraceae bacterium
CCACCCTAAACTGGGCGTAAAAAGCAGGCACCAGGGACTTCATCGATATGCCCTTTAGAGGATTTTTAGGCCCTCCTTAAGAATCGCCGTTTCTGACTAGAATACTGCGCCGTCAATGAAAAATCGAATGAATAATTTACGGTGTATTATACCATATTCACGGTGTTTTTCAATGCATATACAAAAATTTTATACATTATTTTGTTCTTTTTGTCAGGCTCAGAGCCAATTCCTTCAGGAATGCGGTATCGGCAAATCCGCCCTGCTCCAGAGCTTCCAGCGCTTTGGCGGTTTCCTGCTCCACCAGTGCCTGACACTTTTCAAGGCCAAACAGGGTCACAAAGGTGCTTTTTCCGTTGGACTCGTCAGACCCCACCGGCTTTCCAAGCTCCTCTTGAGAACCGATCTCGTCGAGCATATCGTCACGGATCTGGAATGCCATACCCAGTGCCGTGGCAAATTCCCCCGCCTGTTTAACCTGCGCTTCGGTACCGCCTCCCAGAACAACACCCATCTGGCAGGCTGCGCGGATCAGATCACCGGTTTTATGAAGATGGACCTGACGAAGCTGCTGCTCTGTCAGGGTGGTTTTTTCACCGGCAAGATCCAGAAGCTGACCGGCCACCATACCATGCTCCCCGGCTCCTCTTGAAAGGATGGAAACACAGCGCAGAAGTCTGTCCGGTGCTTCTTCCATACTTGAGAGCGTCTCAAAGGCCGACGTGAGCAGTGCATCACCGGCCAGTGTGGCAAGATCCTCCCCGTACACCTTGTGACAGGTCAGACGGCCACGGCGGTAATCGTCATCATCCATACAGGGCAGATCATCATGGATCAGAGAATAAGTATGCACCATTTCTACGGCGCATGCGGCGGGAATCGCTCTTTCCATATCGCCCCCCACTGCCTCACAGAAAGACAGGAGAAGCACAGGCCGCAGTCGTTTTCCCCCGGCCATCAGACTGTAGGTCATTGCGTCCAGCAGCACACGATAATCTGTCTGCTGGGTAAAATATGTCCCCAGTGCCCCTTCGATCAGGGCACACTTTCGTTCCAGTTCACATTTCATCATTGGGCATCTCCTGTTCCACAGGGGTGTCATCCGGACCTTTCATCAGCTTTGTCACCTTCAGCTGGGCATTTTCCAAAAGGGCGCTGCACTTTGCCGCAAGCTTTGTTCCCTCTTCAAAGAGCTTCATGGATTCTTCCAGAGGCACGTCGCCACTTTCAAGACGCTTAACGATCTCATCCAGACGCTCCATGGATTCTTCAAATGTGATTGATTTTCTGCTCATTTTGTATCCTCCAAAACCTGCTCCACCTGGGCATAGACACTGCCCTCATGCAGACGTAAAGCAATATGATCTCCCGGTTTCAGCTGCCGGGCAGCCTTCACCACGGTTCCCTTCTCATTCTGCGTAATACTGTAACCCCGTCCAAGCACCTTCAGCGGGCTCATGGCATCCAACCGTGCGGACAGTTCCGCCACCTTCTGCCGTCTGTGCGCCCCGGATGCATCGAAGACCAGAGGCAGCCGTTCTTCTCTGCGCAGGAGCTCTCCCCGGGCCGCAGTCAGCCGGTGAGACATGGCGCCTCCCATTCTTTCGGTCAGCTGATCCAGCCGGATCTGCCGATCAGCAAAGAACACCATGGGTGACTGAAGCACCCGTGCATTTTTTCTGATTTCAAGCTGACGGTTCAAACTCTGAAGCTGCTGCTCCATTTGCTTTTCCAGTCGGCTTTTATAATTCTGAATGGTCTCCAGCAGCTCTGAACGATCGGGAGTTGCAAGCTCAGCGCCGTTTGACGGGGTTGCCGCCCGGAGATCCGCCACATAATCTGCAATGGTCACATCCGGCTCATGGCCTACAGCAGAGATCACCGGGATCTGGGACCGATAGATGGCCCGGGCCACGATTTCTTCATTAAACGCCCAGAGATCCTCCATGGATCCGCCGCCCCGTCCGGTGATCAGCAGATCCGCCACATGATATCGGTTGGCATAATCAACGGCATCTGCGATCTCTCCCGGGGCCTCTACGCCCTGTACCCGAACCGGCAGAAGCACTACCTCCGCCAGAGGATACCGGTGATTCAGGATCCGGAGCATATCATGCACTGTGGCCCCCGCCTCGGAGGTAATGATCCCAATTCGATGGGGATACCTAGGCAGGGGCTTTTTATGGCTGGGATCAAATAAGCCCTCAGCCGCCAGTTTCTTTTTCAGCTGTTCAAATGCAACCGACAGATCTCCGGCCCCTTCCGGGGTCATGGAGACGCAATAAAGCTGATATGCGCCGTCTCTGGGATACACCGTGATTCTTCCCGCCGCCAGCACCATCATCCCGTTTTCCGGCCGGAACCGAAGTCGGCTGGCACTGGAACGGAACATCACACAACGTAGGGCACTCTGCCCGTCCTTCAGAGTGAAATAGTGATGACCGGAAGGATACTTTTTATAGTTACTCAGTTCTCCGCGTATGCAGAGCCCGGTCAGCAGGCCATCTGCCTCCATCATCTCTTTGATGTAGGTATTGACCTGGCTGACCTCCAGAATTAATTCGTCATGCATGTTTTTTCTCCGCCAGGAACGTTAAAACCGCCACGCCCATGGCATTGTCTGTAGAGAATCTGGGTGGTCCAAAAATGCCGCCCAGAGGCTCCATGACCTGCCGCAGCAGGCTGTTGGAGGCAACGCCGCCGGTAAACACCACCGGCAAATCGCCATACATCTGTTTTCCCTGCTCTGTTGCCTTTCTGACCGCTTCGATACAGTTCATCAGGCTGAAGGCCGCCACCTCTTCCCGGGGCGTGCCTTTGCTGTAAAGCTGCTGAGCCTTGTTCTGCATACCGGACAGAGAAAATCGCATCTGGTTCACTTTGACCGGGAAGGGCTTCACACGAACCCCCTGACTCAGCGCATCCAGTGCCTTACCCGCAGGAAAATCCAGTCCCAGAAGCTGCCCTGTCCGGTCAATCAGCTGACCGGCAGACAGATCCTCTGTACCGCCAATGATCTCCCCCCGGAGCCCCGGGCGAACCAGAAGCAGTTCTGTTGTTCCCCCGGACAAATGCCATGCAAGGAAGGACTTTTCCATAAGCTCCATATGTCCGCTGCTTTGCAGCACCGCAGCAAGATGTCCCTGCTGATGGGAGAAGGCGCGGAACGGAACCCCCAGGATCAGGGCAAGAACCTTCCCCTGAGACTCTCCCGCCAGAAAACAGGGCATATAACTGCCTTCCACAGCCCTCGGTCGTGTACTGGCACCTACCGCAGAGATATGTGATGTATCGCAGCCCTTCAGCATCTCCTCCACAATCTCCGGGAGACGCTTCACATGCTGAAACAGTGCATCACTTTGACGGAGCCCCAGTTCCCCGGACTTGACTGTCAGCAGTTTTCCGGCATTATCTCCCTGCTTGCCATCGAACCAGGCCGCAGAGGTGGTATAGTTACTGGTATCCAGTCCTAAGGCGATCATGCCCGATCTCTTGCAAAGGAGCCCAGAATGCCGTTGATGAAGGAGACCTTATCTTCTTCCTCGTAACGGCGGGCAATTTCCACTGCCTCGTTGATTACAGCTCCGGTGGGGGCATCTTCCACGTTCATAATCTCATAAACTGCCAGACGGAGTACAGCCAGAGAAACCTTCGAAATGCGGCTCACCTTCCAGCCCACAGCGTACTTTTCAATAATTCCGTCGATCTCCTGCTTTTTCACATAGACACCACGGAGACAGTCCTCGATGTAAGCAAGCTGCTTTGCGTTGGGCTTTTCCTGATAAAGATCAGACTCCTCTGCCAGACAGGGATAATAGTCCTCCTCAAAAACCTTCTGAAGGATTTCCTCAGGCAGATCATCGTGGTATTCCATCTCATAAATCAGGTGCATTGCAATTTCTCTTGCGTTTGTTCTAGTCATTATCTTTTCCTCCCCCATTCAGGGTTATTTTTGTTTCACCAGTTATAATCATTCACCCTACATTCTACCCGATTTCTGCAAAAAAAGAAAGTATTTATTTCATATTTCTCCACACAATCTGAATGACTGCATGAATGCTCTGGAAAACCACAGTTTACCCCCGCCGTAATATGCAGACGGGAAGGAGCCCAGCTCCTTCCCGGGATTAAAACATTGACGGATCATGAGACCGGCCGTTTGTCTGTATTTTTGTTTTTCCTCCGGGCAATCATACCGTGGAGACATTCAAGCGCATCGGATAGTCCCCCCAGCCGGTCGATCAGCCCCATGGAAACCGCCTGATTCCCGTATACCACGCTGCCAACATCCGATGCCAGTTCGTCCTTGGTCAGCATGAGACGTGTAAACTCATCCCTCTTGATTTTGGAGTTTTTACAGACAAATTCCACGATTTGCTCCTGAATTCGCTGAAAATAATGATAGGTCTGGGGTGCCCCGATCACGGTACCGCTGATCCGCACGGGATGGATGGTCATGGATGCTGTCGGCACAATAAAGGATTTCCGGGCACACACCGCCAGAGGCACACCGATGGAATGTCCTCCCCCCAGTACCAGGGATACCGTGGGCTTTTTCATCCCTGCGATCAATTCTGCAATCGCCAGCCCAGCTTCTATATCCCCGCCCACTGTGTTCAGCAGGATCAGAAGTCCATCAATTTCCGGACTCTCCTCAATGGCAGCAATTTGTGGGATCACATGCTCGTATTTGGTGCTTTTCGTGTTCTCCGGCAGGATCTGATGCCCCTCGATCTGTCCAATAATGGTGAGGCAATGAATATTGCTCTCCTGCCCCAGCTGGGTCTCTCCTCCAAATTCCAGCAAAAACTCCCGTTTTTCCGAAAGTTGCTCCCCATCCTGTTTTTTCATAGCCGTCCTCCTGCACTTTTTCTGAAAGCTTACCCATCAGCGCCACAATTTATACAATCATCTGTGCAAAAAACAAAAAATATGCTAAAATAAAACTACGGAGGTGTTTAATATGGTAAAGCCAATTCCCGGAACCAGAATTTCAAAAACCGACACTTATTTGAACTGCGCCGAGGTTTTCGCATACCGCAGCACCTGTCTCAAACGAAAATACGGGGCTGTGATCGTGAAAAACGACGCAGTAATATCCACCGGCTACAATGGCGCCCCCAGAGGCTTTGAAGCATGCTCTGACCGTGGACGCTGTCCCCGAAAAGAACGGAGTATGCATCAGGGGGACGGATACGGCATCTGCCGGGCCATTCACGCAGAGGCAAATGCCCTGCTGAACTGTTCCAGACAACAGACCATCGGAGCCGATCTCTATCTGGTCGGTGTAAACCCTGATGACAACACTGTCCACAAGGCAAAGCCCTGCCCCCTGTGCGCACGACTGATCATTCAGGCAGGGATCCGAAATGTGGTGCTCCGGACAGGAGACGCCCCGGAGGAATTCATCGTCGTCCCTGCTCAGAAGCTGGAGTGGGTACAGGAGCCCATGGACTGAGAAAACAGAGGTGTCATATGGAAAAATCACCGGATGAGATCATTTTTGATATTAATAAAGACCCTTATAACTATGTCATGCGGGTGGTGTTTGGCCGCTGGAAGCCCTTTATTCTTCAGGCCATGGATACGGACGAGGTGACAAACTTCTCCCGGTTCTGCAAACAGCTTCCCATTACCCAGAAGGTGCTCAGTCAGAATCTGAAAGCCCTGGAGCAGGACGGTCTGATCGTGCGGACAGTCATTCCGGATACCCCGCCCCGCACAGAATACCGTCTGACCCCCCGTGGAAAATCGCTGATCCCCCTGCTGGATGCCATCTACGACTGGGGCTGGCATGTCATGAAAGAGGAGGACCTCCCCATTGACGCACTGGGTGAGATGTGGCACGGCTACCGCGAAAAGCAGGACGATGTTATGTATCATCCCTTTCAAAAAAACGGATTAAAACCATGAGCTCACAAGTGGGTTACCCTCAGGTAACCCACTTACTTTCTTGTGCCTTCTTCACAAATTCAAAAAAAAATGGTATGGTAGCACTGTAAAATAAATAGAAGGCAAAATACTTCGAAAGGATGAAAATCATGTCTTGTTACAAGTATCCCAATATGTTTAAGCCCATGACCATTAAGGGCGTCACCTTCAAGAACCGTGTGCTGGCTTCCCCCATCACCACCAACCGGATTGTTGACCACGGTTATCCCACCCCCGAGGGAATTGATGTCTATGAGACCAAATCCCGGGGCGGATTTGCTGAAGTAACCGTCACCGAGTCCTTTATTGACAACGACCGGGCATGGCGGCATGAGCATGGACTGAACGTATGGGAAAATCCCATGACCACCTTCCACATGGAATCCATCATGACCCTGACCGAGGCAATCAAGGCTCACGGTGCCGTGGCTGCTATTCAGCTGAACCATGTCGGTGCCATGAACCACCCCAGCACCATTTCCAGTGGCCGCAACCCCATCGGTCCCTCTGCATATGTCCGTGAAGACGGTGTTCAGGTTGAGGAACTGACCGTTGAAATGATGGAAGAGACCGCTGCACAGTGGGCCGAAGCTGCATGGAACTGCAAAGCTCTGGGCTTCCAGGTCATCAATCTCCACGGTGGTCACGGCTGGCTGCTGAACCAGTTTATTTCCCCCAAGTTTAATCACCGCACCGACGAGTACGGCGGAAGCATGGAAAACAGAGCCAAGTTTCCCATCATGGTATGTAAGAAGATCCGTGAGATCTGTGGCGAAGATCTGCTGATCGAATACCGCATGTCCGGTTCCGAGCGGATGGAAGGCGGCATGACCATCGAGGATGGCATCGAGTTTGCAAAGATCATTGAGCCTTACGTTGACATGATCCATGTAACCTCCGGTTCTTATCAGGATCATGTAAACACTAAGGCCTTCTCCTCCATGTTCGACAAGCACGGCTGCAATCTGGATCTGGCAGAGGCCATCAAAAAGCATGTCAGTATTCCCGTCATTGCCGTGGGCGGTTTTAACGGCCCCGAGCAGATCGAAGAGGCTATCGCCTCCGGCAAGTGTGACTTTGTAGCAATGGGCCGTCAGCAGTTTGCTGATCCCGAATTCGTAAACAAGACCCTGAAGGGTCTCGAAGATCAGATTGCTCCCTGCCTCCGTTGCTCCTGCTTTAACCCGCTGGCTTCCGATCCCGGCGCTCGTCCCATCCCCGAGCTGTGGCACTGTGCTGTTAACCCCTGGGGTCAGAGAGAGCTTCGCTGGAGAAATGCCCCCAAGCCCAGAGCATCCCGCAAAGTTCTGGTAATCGGCGGTGGCGTTTCCGGTATGTACGCTGCACTCACCGCCGCAGAGCGTGGCCATGATGTCACTCTGGTGGAAAAGGAAAGCAAGCTGGGTGGTCTGCTCTGGTTCACTGAGGTAGACACTGACAAGGAATCCCTCCTCCGTTACCGTGACAGCCTGATCGCACGCTGCAAGTACAACGGTGTAAAGATCATGCTTAACACCACTGCGACCAAGGAGATGATCGCCTCCATGGCTCCCGACGCAGTCATCTGCGCTGTCGGCTCCCATCCCTTCGTGCCTCCCATCAAGGGCGTTGAGCATGCAACCCATGCGGTTGAAGCCTACAAGAACATTGAAAATCTGAACGGCAAGAAGGTTGTGATCATCGGCGGTGGTGCCATCGGCTGTGAATCCGGCTACTTCTTCGCCAGCGAGTGCGGTGCAAAGGTTCAGATCCTGGAGATGCGGGATGCCATGTGCAAGGACTCCTTCCCCTCCCAGAGAGATGCACTCCTGCCCAGAATGGACAAGGCCGGCATGATTCTCAACTGCTCCGTTACCACTCAGGAAATTCTCCCCAACGGTGTCAAGTACCTGGATAAGGACGGAAACGAGCAGTTTGCCGAGGCTGACATTGTCTACTACTGCTGTGGCAACCGTTCCAATGACGAGGTCGTAAAGAGCCTTGAAGGTGTTTGCCCCTGGTTCATCGTCACCGGCGATGCAGTCCGTGCTCGGACTGTCAAGCAGGCCACTTACGAAGGCTTCTGCGCTGCAATGGATATTCTCTGATACATAAGTTAAAAGGGCTGCCGGATGATTTCCGGCAGCCCTTTTTCCCTCTCACGATACAAAAGCGCCCCATGGCGAAACCGTCATGGGGCGCAAACTGTTTAGCCAATGGCGAAGTCAAGCTCGTCTCCGTCCTTAACATATCCAATGGAATCCTGAAGATCCGTCAGGTTCTTCTTATAGCAGTAGTATTCCATTTCTCCATCCACACGCATGGCGTATTTCCGGTCGGACATGGGGATCAGTTCGAGCACATGGCTCTCATCCCCCTCCAGATTGATGGTAATGGTGGCATAAGTCTCCGCCTTCTCAAGGTCCTTCTTCTCATCCTCGGTAAGGTTGCCGATAATACGGAAGTACAGGCACTTAATATAAAGCCGACGAATATTGGTCTCGAGAATCTCTTCCCCATCCAGAGTACCCTGTACACCGTCAGCATCATTGCCGTTGGCATTCTGCTTGATGTAATGGGTCACATCCAGATCGTAGCTGTCATCACCGATCACAATATCCACACTCTCCAGCTGCTCAATGCTGTAAGTCCAGATGGTACGAAGCATAAACTGAACATAGCTGGTATCAATGCAGGAGAAGGCACTGGAGGTTGCTGTGATCAGCGTATCCGTTCCTTCCAGCATGCAGTAGGTGTAGTCGGTATTGGGGCAGGTCTTGCCGATGAGAAGATGGACTTCATTGCCGGCAACATCCGTCATTTCCAGCTTTGCAGGATGATCCAGACCATACTCAGCATACTCATCCTCGTCAATATCCTTCACAATGGAACCCAGAGTCAGGGTAGAGACAATATCCAGAATATTGGACTGAATGGTAGTGGCATTACCGGAGCACTTGTAGGGCTGGAGCATAACATACTGGCTCTTTTCCGTGTTATACTCATTCTCCTGCTGTGCATCCAGGGCGATTTCAATGGTATCGCCATCTCTGCTGGTCATGGAGACCCAGTCAATATTGGTGTAAATGTCGTCCTCAGTATAGGTCGGGAACAGCGTAATATCACGGTATTCAATGGGACGGCGTACCAGCAGGGAATCCACATAGGAACCGATGGTATAGACATTGCCACTGTCACTGGTCATGCAGTAGTAATTCTCATCCACAGGAGCCATGGAACCGATGATAATATCCACCTCGGAACCATCTGCATAATAGGTCTTGACCACGGCAGTGGGTTCATCCAGACCGTAAATGGAGAGATCCTTTGCATTCTCTTCCACCAGATTTGTGGCGGAAATAGAGGTGAGGGTATACATCATGGAACGGAACATGGAGGTATTATACTCGAACTTTCCGGGATCCGGAGAGACCTCGTACTCATATACCATGCTTCCCTTATCATCTGTGGTGTTGGAGATCTTAACATCCAGCTCCTCGGAAGCGTAGGAGTAGGAAACGTCCTCCCCCAGATCCCGCTCAGTGGGCACTACGGTGAAACGCACCAGATCGCTGTAGTCACGATTGATGACATACACGCTTTCCTTGGTGGTGGACACGTTGGTTGTCTCTTCCACCTCACCGGAGGAACTGTCAGGAATCCGAACGATCACCACAGAGGCAATAATCAGGACCAGCAATACAATGCCCGCAATAATAATTGTTTTCAGGCTTTTCATTACTTATGTCTCCTTCTTGCCCATACAGTAACGCCGGAAACCAGGCAAACACCGGGAATGATAAAGATCAGAAGATAATAGATCACACGCTTGGCAGAGCCGGGAACCACCAGCTGGGTGGAGGTCAGATCCTTGGACTCAATGATGACAGACTCGGAATCGTCGCTCATAAAGTTCATAACTGCCATGAAGTAATCCTTGTTCAGGAAGCTGGTGCTGTCCAGTGCGCTGTCTGCCACAAAGCCCGCATTCAGGAAGAGAATGTAGGAATAGGTGGAATCCAGATTGTGCATGGAGTTCTGATAGGACAGCACCCCCACATTGAAGGGTCCGGTTGCATCCTCAGAAGTCTGCTCCATGGCGGTGGTCTCATTGGTCAGTTCCTTGGCATAAGCGGTGCTGGATGTGGACATAAGCACCTGATTGCCTCTCCAGTTGTCACTGTCCCAGAGAACATCAATGGAACGGGCGCCGGGGATAACTGCATAGCTGTTCTTGGGCAGGTTATCGGTAATCCCCTCAACAGTATTCAGCTCAGGCAGGATATAAGCGTTATAGCCTGCGAAGCAGCGCTCGGTATCATATACCATCTGGTTGTCGTAGGCAATGCCCCATTCCTCAAACCACTCTTCCAGATTCTGAAGCTTGGGTGTGTCGGAGGCATAGGTAACGATCATACGTCCCCCATCGTTCATAAATGCTTCCAGAATGTCGATCTCCTCGGGGGTGAAGTCACCCTTGGGCTGGGAGATGATCAGCATATCCACATCGGAGGGAACCTGTCCTTCCTTCATCAGGCTGACCGTGGAAACATCGTAGTTGCTGGAGGTCAGCAGACCGTCCATAGTCTTCAGATTGGTGGTCTCCTGATGGCCGGTGGTATATGCAGCCTTGGGAACCTTATTGGCGGTAACGTATAGGATTGCAGAGGTCAGTCTCTGCTCTGCACGGAGACCGGTGAGATAGGAAGTGGTGCTGTCGCCGGAGGAAGTGGTGTACTCCAGCAGGTTATAGGGATCCATGGATTTGTAACGCTTTTCGCTCTCAACAATAATATCACCAGTGGACAGATCGCCCAGCTCATTGTACTGGGTAAAAATACCGGGGTTTGCAACGGCGTTGATATACTTGACAGTCACCTTGCCACCGGAAAGCTGCTCATAGCGCTGAAACACTTTGGGCAGACGGGCCAGATCCGCATCACTTGCATAGTCGGTCTCATCACAGAGAACGGTAATGGTAATAGGCTCATTCAGGGTCTGAAGCAGCTGAACCGTCTCTTCAGAGATCTCATATTCAGACTCAGAGGTCATATCAATTTCCAGAACGAAACGATTTGCCACATAGTCAACAAAGTAGTTTGCAGCAATTACCGCTGCGATAATAATAACGGTGGAGATCAGGGACAGCAGGCCGATCTTCATACGGCGCTTTTTACCCAGTTCCGCAGTGGAACTGGCTGCATCCACGGCCTTGATCTCAGGAATCTTGTTATTGCTCATGACTTACGGTGCCTCCTTAGCTCCAGCGTTTTCTCTCAAGCATACGGACCGTCAGGAAAATGAAGGTGCCAGCAATGCTGAGGTAGAAGAATAGATCCGCAAACGAGAAAATACCCTGTGCAAAATCGGTATAACGCCGGAACACGGAAAAATAGTAGATCAGGTTCTTTGCCCAGGTAGCGTTCATCATGCTGTAGGAATAATCCATCAGATACAGCCCGAGGAACACGGCGATGGTGGCAATACAAGCAACCAGCTGATTCTGGGTCAGAGAGGAAATAAACACGCCGATGGAGATGAATGCCATAGCCGTAGCCAGGATCGCCACATAGTTTCCCAGCACGACTGCAAATTCAAGCTCCCCCCATGTGGAGATGATCACCATGTAAACCAGAGTGATCAGAATGCCGATAGCAAACACTACAAGAGCAGCGAAGAACTTGCCCAGCACAATACCGGTGAGCCGAACCGGTGCGGTGAACAGCAGCTGATCCGTTTTCTGCTTGTAATCTTCCGCAAAGGTGCGCATGGTAAGGATGGGAATCAGGAACACACACATGGTGACGATGAAGGAGAAAATACCTTCCAGACTGCTGGAGCCGGAATATACATTCATCAGATAGAAATAGATATTCAGCACCAGCAGGAATGCCGCCAGGTAAACATAGCCCAGCGGGGACTTAAAATAGGCGCGCAGATCGCGCTTAAAAATAGCAGACATGATTTAACCCTTCTTTGCAGATTTTTTATCGGCAGTAAGCTGAATAAAGACGTCCTCCAGAGACAGATCCTGATTCTTCAGAAGCAGAACCGGATAGCCTGCCCGGGAAAGGGTCTGGAAGATCAGTTTCCGGACATCCAGATGTTCTGCGGACTCTACCAGATACTCAAATGCGCCCGGCTCAGCCTCGATGGTGGCAGTCACAGACTTGACGCCATCCACACTGCGAAGCAGGGGAACGATTTTTTCCTTGGGACCGGCAATGCGGTACTCCAGTTTATGTTCACCGGTCAGCATGGCGGAAAGATGGCTGGGGGTATCGTCTGCCACCAGAGAACCGTTGTTAATTACCAGCACGCGCTCACAAACTGCGGAAACCTCCTGCAGAATATGGGTGGAGAGAATGATGGTGCGGTTTCTGCCCAGATCCTTAATCACGTTACGGATCTCGATGATCTGCTTCGGGTCAAGTCCGACCGTAGGCTCGTCCAGGATCAGCACATCAGGATCGCCTACCAGAGCCTGTGCAAGACCACAGCGCTGCTTGTAACCACCGGAAAGGTTGTTGATTACACGCTCACGCACATGGGTAATGCCGACCATCTCGCAGATGCGGTCAAGGTGTTCCTTGCGGGCCTTTGCCCCGCCCTTTAAGCCCTTAATGTCATAGATAAAGCTCAGATACTCATCTACGGTCATATCCAGGTACAGGGGAGGATCCTGAGGCAGATAGCCAATGTGCTTTTTCGCCTCAAGGGGATTTTCCAGAATGTCAATGCCTGCAACCCGTGCAGCACCGGCAGTTGCTGAAAGATAGCCGGTAAGGACATTCATTGTGGTGGACTTACCAGCACCATTGGGTCCAAGGAAGCCGACGATCTCACCTTCACTGATTGAAAAAGAGATGTCGTTAATGCCTCGCTTATTACCATAGGTCTTGGTTAATCCGGATACTTCAATCATCTCGGGTTCCCTCCTAATATGCGGACCGCAAAGCGGTCAGGGTTACAGAATTCGGTAAAAATGCGCATACTACGCCCACACCAAAAGCTGTTTTGGCTATTATAGCACATTTCAATTCATTCTCATAGTATTAATTTCGTGAATTTCATCAGCACAAACCACAAAAACTGACACTTAAATTCTCCGTATCCATAATGGACACCTACCGCTACGGCATAAAATCTGCAAAAGCGGGATTCTATATGTCCGGATTTCCTCATAGAATTTAGAAGTTCATTATCTCACATGACAGGAGGCAGCGCATTGGCATCCACCGGAACTGTAATTGTAAATGTATATACCTCTGACGCCCGCATCCCGCTGGAAGGGGCAACGGTAACCTATCAGCTTCAGTCCCCTCCATATCATCTTCTGGCTATACGGGTCACAGACCGCTCCGGCCAGACACAGCCCCTCTCCATTTCTGCCGCAGACCGGGAGGAAAGTCAGGCCCGGGAATCCGGCAGGCAGCCCTGGACAGGGCTTATCATTCAGGTGGAGCACCCGGAATACGAGCGTCTGGTACTCACCGGTGTTCAGGTTTTTGCCGGGGTCACCAGCATTCAGAATGTACAGTTGATTCCCCTTGCCGAGCACGACCCCGCACTGGACGGCCAGCAGGATCTCAGCTTTACACCGCAGCCGGTATGGGAGGGCAGGCCATGAACGATCTCACACTTCCTTACATCCCTGAGACCATTACCGTACATCTGGGGCCACCGGATCAGGCCGCCGAGAATATTCAGGTCAGTTTCCGGGACTACATTAAAAATGTGGCCTCCAGTGAGATCTATCCCACCTGGGAGGATGCCGCACTCCAGGCAAACATCCTCGCTCAGATCTCCTATGCGCTGAACCGGATCTATGTCCAATACTACCGCAACCGGGGATACGACTTTGATATCACCGCCTCTCCAGCCTTTGACCAGAAGTTTACCCGTGGCAGAGATATTTTTGAAAACATCAGTCAGCTGGTGAATCAGCTGCTGCAAACCTATATTCGCCGTATTGGGAATATCGAGCCTCTCCCCGCCTCTTTCTGCAACGGAACCACCGTGACCTGCGCAGGGTTAAGTCAGTGGGGCAGTCAGGATCTGGCCCGGCAGGGATACGGATACTTTGAGATTCTCCAATATTACTACGGGGATGACATTGAACTGGTATCCAACGTCCCGATCCGTGGTCTGACCCCCTCCTATCCCGGCACTCCCCTGCGGCTGGGTTCCGCCGGTGAGGCTGTGCTTCAGATTCAGGGGGCACTGAACCGCATCTCCCGGAACTACCCCGCCATCCCGAAAATCTCCCCTCTTGACGGTCTGTTTGGCCCAGGCACCGTGGAAGCGGTAAAGGCTTTTCAGCGAATCTTCCAGCTGACCCCGGACGGGATCGTCGGTTCTGACACATGGTATGAAATTCTGTCCATCTATGTTGCCGTCACCAGGCTGGTAGAGCTGAACTCCGAGGGACAGCGTTTTCTCCTTGGCTCCTATAATCTCCCCACAGTATTGGCTCTGGGCAGTTCCGGCAGCTATGTTTCCGGGCTGCAATACATGCTCAATGTGCTTTCTGCGTTTATCCCCGCGATCCCGTCCACCGCTGTTGACGGTCAGTACGGCATTACCACCCGGGATCAGGTGGCGGCATACCAGCGTTTTTCCGGACTGACCCCCAGCGGGATCGTTGGAAAAGCCACATGGGACAGCATTGTAAACCGGTTCCGTGGTGTGGATAATACGGTTCTCCAGAATGAAAGCATTTTCCCCCGGGATACCCCTGCACCCATCCGGACAATTTCCGATGTCCAGCGCTCTCTGCAAACCATCGCCCCCGTTTTCGCCTCCATAGATCCTCCAAGGGTCACAGGAGTCATGGACAGAAGCACTGCACGGGCCGTGGCAAAGCTGCAAACCCAGCTGGGGCAGCGTCCCACCGGGCAGATCAACGGAGCCGTTAAAAGCTACCTTTCCACCCTCTCCGCCGGGCACAGCGCATCCTCCGAGGTTCGTTTTCGCCAGTATCCCGGTTATGCACTCTACCGGGGACTTCGTGATGAAGAAGCATTCAGGGAGGTATCAGACAGATGAGAGAAGATCCTGTGATCAACATGCCGATCAGGGGCATGCAGCTGATGCTGAAAACCATCGCCTTTGCAGAGGATTCCATTCCCGTCGTCAATCCGGACGGCATTTTCGACAGCACCACGGAACAGGCCGTCCGCAGTTTTCAGAAGGAACACGGCCTCCCTGTGACAGGTGTGGTGGATCTAGAAACCTTTGATGCCATCGTCAGCGCATTTACACTGGCGGAGGAGCTTCTTTCCCCGGCAGTCGCCCCGGTTGTGAATTTCCCCGCCCAGCTGACCATTGCACCCGGCCAGTCCCACCCGCACATTTATATGGTGCAGGCCATGTTCTCGGCCATACACATGGCATACCCCGAATTCACCCCTCTGACTTTGACCGGTCAGCTGGACGAGGCCACAGAAGCGGATCTCCGATTGCTTCAAAAACATGCCGGTCTCAAAGAAACAGGGCAGCTGAACAAGGCCACATGGAACCGTCTTGCTCTGTTGTATCAATCTCTGTTCGACCGAAACACCCTCCCAACCCAGGGATGACCCCCTCATTGTCCGCAATTTGTTTGTCATTTGTTCGCTTTTTCATCAATTTGTGTCCTATAGCAACAATTTGTTGCGTAATGTGCTATAATAAGCAGGAATTTTAAAAAGGAGGATCCGCCATGAGCGAACCGAAATTTAAACATTTGCTTGAACCCCTGAAGATTGGAAACTATGTTCTGAAAAACAGAATGTGTGTCTCCAACTCCCTTCCCCACTTCCTGCAGGGTCCCGAGACCTATCCCGCTGACAGCGTAATTGCCCACTATGAAAACAAGGCAAAGAGCGCAGCCATTGTCACCTGCATGGGCATCAACAACTTCTCCCACGGCAAACAGCTGCCTATGGATCTGGACTTCGGTCATTTCCCGGACTATGATCTCTATGATACCAACAGCCAGAACTATCTGCTTCAGCTGGCTGACGCCATCCATTACTACGATTCCATCGCATGTATGGGCATTTTCGTAGGACCTCCCTCCGCTTATCCCATCATGGTTCCCAAGGGTGAGCAGGGTCATCTGGATCGTCTGGCTGATTCCCTGAGCATCGACACCCCCCCTCTGGCTGAGTTTGATCTGGTTAAGATCCCCGCTCACGAGGACTGCACCTATTACACCGAGGAGCAGCTGGAGCTGATCGCACACTCCTACGCCGAGCAGGCCGGCATTCTGAAAATGCTGGACTATGACATGGTATCCATCCACATGTGCTACCGTGCAAACC
>CAZFGL010000045.1:0-16189 GCA_964518645.1 uncultured Oscillospiraceae bacterium
GTTAATTGTAAATGAAGAGAGGCCAGTTTGTCAATTCTTTCTGCAAGTCCGCAGGTAGAAAGTGAGATATGACGCATGGAAATGTTCATTCCGTCGGGGCTGTTTACCAGTTCCAGGAATTTCACTACCTGATCAAAGTTATCAAGAGGCTCTCCAATGCCCATAAGTACAATATGGGAGATCTTCCGGCCACTGTCCTTTTCCGTAAAAAGCACCTGATCCAGAATTTCTCCTGCGGTGAGCCGCCGCACAAGGCCCCCCAATGTGGAGGCACAGAAAGCACAGCCCATAGCACAGCCCACCTCTGTAGATACGCAGACGGTGTTGCCATAGTGATACTGCATCAAAACGGTCTCCACACAGTTTCCGTCTGCCAGACGCCAGAGATATTTGATGGTGCCATCCTTCTTACTCTCCTGCTTCCGCTCTACCTGAGGGGGCGTCAGATAAAACGTCTCGTCCAGCTTCTGCCGGAGAGCCTTGGAGATATTGCTCATTTCATCGAAGGAACCGGCCCCACGATGGAGCCATGTAAAGACCTGTTTGGCCCGAAACTTTTTTTCGCCCATAGCCTCCAGAGCGGTTTCCAGCTCCGGAAGGTTCATGGATTTAATATCCTGTTTCATCCCTTTTTCCTCATCAAACACATATAAAAACCGTCACAGTGGTTAATCCCCTGATACAGGGTCAGCATGCCTGTCTCCTGCTCGTCAAGTCCTTCGGGCAGAGTAAGCTGAACCGGTGTAAATTCCCCGTGGTCAGCCAGGAAGCCGTGAACCACATCTTCATTCTCTCGTTTCAGAATAGTACAGGTGCTGTAAAGGAGATAGCCCCCTGGAACAACATATTTTCCGGCCTGTTCCAGAATGCTTCGCTGAAGGCCAGGAAGGGCTTCCATATCTGCCACAGGCTTATACCGGATATCCGGTTTTTTCCGAATCACGCCCAGACCGGAACAGGGTACATCTGTGATAACCGCATCAAAGCTCTCCTGAAACTGGGGGTGGAACTCAGCACCATTGTTCTCCATCACGGAAATAATATCAATTCCCAGCCTTTGGGCTGTTTTTTTAATCTGAGAGAGCTTTCCTCCGTGTACATCACAGGAGACGATCTCTCCCCCGTTTTCCATATGCATGGCTGCTCCCATGGACTTCCCTCCGGGTGCCGCACACAGATCCAGCACACGCATTCCCTTTTTCGGGTTCAGCACATCAACGGACAGTCTTGCAGCTGCATCCTGCACCTGAAAAAGTCCCTGCCGGAAGCTGGGAAGCAGCTCAAGATTTCCGGTTCCCTTCAAAAGAAAGCAACCGGGAAGCCAGGGATGGGGCTGTACCGTGACCCCCTCCTCTTCCAGCGTTTTTTTCAGCTGTACCCCGTCAGTTTTCAGGGTATTCACCACGACGCAGGTTTCAGGGCTGGAATTGTCGGCAGCTAAAATCGTCCCAAGTTTCTTCCCTACGGATTCCTTCAGCAGATCCACCAGTTCTCCGGGATGACTGTACAGAACAGCGTAATCCTTTGGAGGCTCCAGATCATCCTTTTGCCGGATCAAATTCCGGAGGACACCGTTTACAACCCCTGCTTCCCGCTGAGAAAACTGTTTTTTGGCCTGCTTCACGGCCTCATTCACCGCTGCGGAATCGGGGATCCGATCCAGAAACATGATCTGATAGACACCCAGCCGGAGAATATCCCGTAGGGCAGGCTGAAGTCGTTTCCGTCCGGTAAGAAAATGGTCAATATAATAATCCAGCAACGCCCGGTTCTGAAGCACGCCGTAACACAGCGTGCTGGCCAGAGCCGCATCCTTTTGAGAAAGACCGGCCTGCCGGATATAATCTCCCAATACCGCATCAGACCAGGCATCCGCAGTACGGCATGCAATCAGCGCACGAAGCGCAGTTATTCTGGCAGGCATGTTCTCACTCCTTAATCAATGGTAATGGGATGTCCCCGCAGATAATCCGCACAGCGCATGCGTTTTCCGCCCTGTGCCTGAACCTCTTGCACAAGGATCACCCGTCCGCCGCCACAGGCCATTTCAAGTCCCTTTTTCGTGACAGCTACAGGCTGGCCATCGGCTTTATCCGTGGTTTTGTCAAGAATCTTTACTGCAAACACCTTGCAGGGCTTTTCATGGAGCTCCATAGTTGCCACCGGCCAGGGAATCATCCCACGGACATGGCAGGAGATCTTCTCCGGCTGCCAGCTCCAGTCAATGGGTGCCATATCCTTACGCAGCATAGCCGCATAGGTTGCCTCTTCTGGATCCTGGGGCGTTCTGGTGGCGGTACCGTCAGCAATGGCTGCAACAGTTTTGCTCAGAAGCTCTGCTCCCAGCTCAGAGAGTTTATCGGTCAGGGTGGCGGTGGTATCCGTATCCGCAATGGGGATGGTCATGGAATCGATCATATCTCCCTCATCCATGCCGGCGCTCATATACATGGCCGTCACACCGGTCTCCTGATCCCCGTTGAGGATGCTCCACTGAATGGGTCCGGCTCCACGGAGTTTGGGCAGGAGGCTGGCATGAATGTTCACACAGCCAAATCTGGGAATGTCCAGCACACGCTGGGGCAGAATCTTACCGTAAGCAACTGCAACGATCAGATCCGGCTGGAAGCTGCGAAGCTCCTCCACCACAGCATCATCCTTAAAGTTGGTGGGCTGTACCACAGTCAATCCGTGCTCCACCGCATACTCTTTCACCGGAGAGGGGGTCAGCTTCATCCCCCGGTTCTTCGGCGTGTCGATTTTGGTATAGACCGCCAGAATCTCATGGCCGTCCTCATGGATGCGCCGGAGACAGTTTTTTGCAATCTCCGGAGTTCCCATATATACGATTCTCAAGCCTCTTCCTCCTCCAGTGCCTGTCCTTCCTCTTCCATCTTTGCAAGCTCTTCCTCGGTAATCACCCGGTCTGCACGGTCTACAAAAAGAATACCGTCCAGATGCTCACACTCATGGACAAAGCACCGGCCGATCAGCCCGGAAGCCGTATCCGTGAACACGTTTCCGTTTCTGTCCATTGCCTTAACGGTTACGGTCATGGGACGCTTCACCACACCCCACACACCGGGCAGGCTCAGGCAGCCTTCCAGCCCAACCTGCTCCCCTTCGGTTCTGATGATCTCAGGGTTAACCAGTTCCAGGATTGTGCCGTCCTCCTTCTCGATCACAACGATCCGGCGGAGAATGCCCACCTGAGGGCCGGCAAGGCCAACGCCACCGGAGTCCTTCAGGGTCTCTACCATATCATCCAGCATCACATGGAGCCGCTTATCAAACACAGTGACAGGTCTGCTCTTCTTTCTCAGGCTTGCCTCTTCCGTATCTCTGGTCAAAATCGTTCTCAGTGCCATAGTATTTTCCTCCAAATCAGTCCAGGGGATTTACGTCCACTGTAACTGTAATATTCTTATTCATTTTATCTTTCTTGAACCATACCAGCATGGCAGAAAGCCTCTGCCGAAGCTGCTTTGTGTTTTTTCCTAGCAGGGTGATCCGATAGTGGTACCGGTTCATCACCCGCAGAACCTTTGCCGGGGCAGGCCCCATCACCGTCACCGGATCCGGATGCTCCCGCAGCAGCTGTCCAAGGGTCTCCCTTGCCCGCATTGCTCCTGCGGTAACGTCCCGTTCAAAGGGTCCCAGAAAATCCACACTGATCACATCCCCGTAGGGAGGACAGCGCCGGATCTCCCGCAGAGGAAGCTCCGTTTCATAAAACCCGTCATAATCCTGTCGAGCTGCCTGTAAAATCACCTGATTTTCCGGGGTCATGGTCTGAATCACCGCACGTCCGGCGGTTTCACCCCGTCCGGCTCTTCCCACCACCTGTGTGATCTTGGAAAACGTGTTTTCAGCCGCCCGGAAGTCATCGGTATACAGAGATGAATCTCCATCCAGTACCCCCACCAATGTAACATTGTGGAAATTCAATCCCTTTGTCACCATCTGGGTACCAATCAAAACAGGGATCTTCTCAGACTGGAACCGGGAGAGAATTTTCTCATGGGGATTTGTGGCGCTGACCGTATCCGCATCCATTCGTATGGTCTCGATCCAGGGCCACAGGCTCCGCACTTCCTCCTCCACCCGCTGGGTACCGGTTCCCACCGCCCGGAAGGCAGCACCACATCGGGGGCAGCTGCCGGAGGCCGGTTCAGAATAACCGCAATAATGACACATCAGCCGGTCATTGGCCGCATGATATGTCAGGCTCACGCTGCATCTGACACACTGGGGGACAAACCCACAACGGGGACAGAGGACAGTACGGCTGGCCCCCCGCCGGTTCAGGTAAAGAATGGTCTGCTGACCACGTTCGAAATTCATTTCCATCTCCTGCCGCAACACATTGCTGATGGAGGTGGAATTTCCGTTTATCAATTCTTCTTTCATATCTGCCAGAATCACATCCGGCATTTTCTGCTGATTATGTCTCTGCAACAGCCGGGCGCAATCATACACACCGGTGTTCGCCAGATACATGGTGGTCATACTGGGTGTTGCAGACCCAAGGACCACCGGGGCATGGGCTTTGCTGCCCCGCCAGATGGCAACCTCCCGGGCATGATACCGGGGGTTCATCTCAGATTTATAGCTGGACTCGTGTTCCTCATCCAGCACGATCAGTCCCAGATTTGCAATGGGCGCAAACACAGCCGATCGGGTTCCCACGACCACACTGGCCTTGCCGTTTCGGATCCGTTTCCATTCGTCATATCTCTGACCGACCTGAAGGGCACTGTGCAACACAGCCACCTGATCCCCGAAGTGACTGACAAAGGTCTGCATCAATTGGGGTGTCAGGGAAATCTCCGGCACAAGGATCAGCGCTCCCTTCCCCGCCCGGATCACATCTTCGATCAGTTTTAAATATACCATGGTCTTTCCGCTTCCGGTCACACCGTAAAGGAGACTCACGGTACTGTTTTCCTCTGTCAGATGCTGCCGCAGCCGGTCATAGGCCAGCTGCTGTTCCCCATTCAGGCAAATCGGCTCCGCCGCCGCAGCGGGATCAAACTGAGGCCGCCGGAACACCTCCCGGTGACTCAGTTCCAGATACCCGGCCTTCTCCAGAGTACGAATGGTTCCATTGTTGGCACCTGTGAAATAACACAGTTCCTTCACCGCACAGCTTCCAACCACCGCCAGCATTTCAAGAACAGCCTTTTGCAGTGGTGCCCGCCGTCTGGTCTGGGCATAATTCAGTGTTTCCTCCGCAGAAAGGGTCAGGGACGCAATTTTTTCTGTCTTGTCCCCCACGTTCCGGATCAGACTGCCCTCGGAAATAGCCATCTTTCTGGCAACAAGTTTTTTCAGTCCCTGTTCAAGAACATCTTTTTCAAGTATTTTTTTCAGATCGTCTTCCTGTGCCTGTCCCCCCAGTTCACGAATACAGCTGCCCACTTTGGCAGCCTCGGGACTTCTGGGAAAGGCCTTTTCAAAGTCTGTCTCCTGACCAAGTGCTGTCAGAACCACAGAGTTTTTCGCATGAAACCACAGTCCCGCCGGGAGCATCGCACGAATGCCGTCAAAAAAGGTACAAAAATACCGTTCCCGCATAAATGCCCCCAGCCGGAGCATAGTTTCATCCAACACAGGCTCATCGTCCAAAACCGATTCCACAGGCTTGAGCTTATCCGTCTCCCCCTGGGCAACAGCCAGCACCAGTCCCTCTGTTCTGCGGTTTCCCTTACCGAAGGGTACCACCACACGAACCCCGGGTACACAGCTCCCCACAAGGGGTTCAGGAATCAGATAATCGTAAGGCTTGTCAATGGCATACACTGCGGCAGCCACCACGATCTTCGCAATATGCATACCGCACCTCCGTCCATAACCGTAAAAACCTCACGCCGCAAACATTTTTCAGCCGCGGCGCGAGGTATCGCGGGCTGCTTAGCCGCCTGAAGCTCAGCGCAGATATTCGTCCTTCACGGAAGCGGTGATCTTGCCTTCAGCGATCTCGTCGATTGCCTGGCTAACCGGCTTCTTGTCCAGAGGCATCTTGAACTGTTCAGCCTCGATTGCAACCTGCCGGGCACGGCGGGCGATCACATTTACAAGCAGATAACGACTTTTCACATGCTCCAGCATTTTGGGCACGGGTGGGTAAAGCATCATAATGATTCCTCCATTTTCAGAAACTCAATCTTTCGTTCAGCGCGAAGCTTCTCCGCGACAAGAATTGCATCAATTTTTTTAACGGTGCGCTCAGGCACATCGCTTTCCACAATATAATCATATTTTCCAGCCTGGGAATACTCCCATCTGGCCTGCTCCAGCCGTTTTTGAATATCGGCCTCGGCAGTATCTCCACGGCCCCGCAGACGGCTTTCAATCACGTCAAAGGAGGGGGCTACAAGGAAAATCAGCACCGCATCCCGGCAGCGCTCTTTGATCTGAAGTGCCCCCTGTACATCAATGTCCATAATTACGTCAATTCCCCGGGCAAGACGTTCCTCCACCGGAAGTCTGGGGGTACCGTAACTGTTTCCGGCGTACTCAGCATGCTCATAAAACTCATCCCGGCGGATCATCTCCTGAAACGCTTCCCGGGTTTTAAAATAATAGGTTACCCCTTCCTCGTCCCCCTTGCGCATGGCACGGGTGGTTGCGGAAACGGAAAAATACATATCCGGATAAAGCGCCCGCATACCGCCGATCACGGTACTTTTCCCCACACCGGAGGGGCCGGAGATCACCAGCAGCTTACCTCTTTCCATATTAAGCTTCCTCTCCCTCTTCTGGCTCAACTTCAAGACCGGCTCTTCGGGCAATGGTCTCCGGAGACAGCCCGGACAGGACCACATGATCCGTATCCATGACCAGCACGGATTTTGTCTTTCTGCCGCAGCTGGCATCAATCAGCATACTCCGTTCCCGGGCCTCCTGCACCAGTCGTTTGATCGGGGCAGCGTCCGGAGAGACCACTGTAAGCAGCCGTTCCGCAGAAATCATATTCCCGAAGCCGATATTCATGAGCTTCATAACTTACCTCTTACTCAATATTCTGGATCTGTTCCCGGATCTTCTCCAGTTCAGACTTGATCTCAACAACGTTCCGGGCCTGCTCCACATCGTTGCCCTTGGAGCCGATGGTGTTTGCCTCCCGGTTCATCTCCTGCATCAGGAAATCCAGCTTGCGTCCGATGACACCGCCATCATTGAGCATACCTGTAAGCTGAGCCACATGGCTGCGGAGCCGGACAGTTTCCTCGTCCACAGCCACTTTGTCCGCATAGATGGCAGCTTCCTGGACAATGCGTGCTTCATCCAGCTGCTTGTTTTCCAGAACCTCCTGCATTTTTGCAGTAAGCCGGGCACGGTATGCCTCCACAGTAATGGGGCTTCTTGCCTCCACCTTTTCAACAAGCTTCAGAATATCCTCAGCCTTGGCCAGCAGATCCTGCTTGAGAACCTGTCCCTCTCTCTGACGCATAAGGTCATAGGCATCCAGCGCAGACTGAACCACAGCCAGAATAGAGGACTTCACTTCGTCCTCATCCTCTTCCTGCTTCTCCACAAGAAAGACGTCATTAAAACGGGAAAGGAGGCTGACGGAAATATCCTCACGGATCTGATACTCCTGTGCCATTTCCCGGAGGACACCCAGATACCCCTCCACAACCGGTCTGTTCAGTGTGATCTTCACATTGTCAGCCCCGGAGGAGTTGATGGTGATAAATACATCTACCTTACCACGGGAGATATGCTTCTGTACCAGTGCCTTGACAGAGTCCTCCACATAGCTGTAAACTCTGGGCAGCTTAACGCCACAATCCAGATAGCGGTTGTTAACAGACTTGATTTCGACGGTGATCTCACCGCCGGAAAATGTTCCCTGACCACGTCCGTAGCCGGTCATACTTTTAATCATAAATAACTTCCTCTCAGAGGAACTTGCAGCATAACCCAGTATGTGCAGTATATGATATTATACCAAATATTTTTTCTGTTTGCAAGTATTTCGCCCGGGAATCCCACTGAAATCCTACACAAACAGTGGTGCGCTGCAAACCGAAGTTTACAGCGCACCGTACAATTCATTCTTCACGCATAGGACACGATTTTAAACCGAATTTCCGTACCGTGTTTTTTCTGACTTCGGCTGACCAGAACCGCAAGGAGAATCCCGATCACGAACCCTGCCCCGCCGAAAAAAGCCCCCAGACTTAAAAAGGCATCTCCGAGAAAATACCCAAGGAAGAACAGCACCACAGGAATCACATACACCAGCAGTATCGCCGTGGCCACCTTTCCGGTCTGTCCCTCGATCATCACCTGATCTCCGGGGCGGGCACCGATCAGATTTTCGGCGTCTACAATGATTTTCTCCTTGGCTGCCATACTGCCACAGCCACCGGCGCAGCTGTCACAATCTCCATGACATGCCGTTGGGCGACTGTGGATCACCCGGGCAGATGTACCATGAACGGACAGAACCGTAACCTTCTGGGTCATTCGTCTCCGTCCTCCGTCCCGACAAGCGCCGCAGGTTCAGGAGACGTCTCCGTGGTTGTCTCCACCGGCTCGGAAATAGACACCAGCGCACTGTAGCTGCCCATGGCACCCACGTTGGAAAAGCCGTCCACATAGATGGTCACAGGGACACTGAACATGCCTTTGGAATTTCCCAGGAAGCTGAGATCTGCCACAGCACGGACATTGCTTGCGCTGACCGTCTCCATGACCTCCGCAGGCCCCCGGAGCTTCACCTGAAGGGAAGCCGTGCCAAGGGTTGACATAAGATTATCGGGATCCGGGGCATTTGCCAGTTCCAGGTTGGTCACCCGGAAGGATTTTTCCGTAAGTCCCACCAGTTCTACGTTGATGGTGGCCTCAGATTCGGTCAGGTTGGTCATACCGTCCGGAATCACAATATTGACCGTCTGGGTGTGGGTGGACTGAATGGAACTCAGGTCGATCTTTGCAATGGTCAGGGAGTTCAGTCCCTCCAGTTCCTCCGCGTCCCCCTTAATGGTTACCGTGGCAGGCTCAATGCTGTCCACCACATAATCAGAGGTTGCGCCGCCACCGTCGATATACTGTACCCGGAGAGGCACTTCCTTCACCATGTTCACGATCATCATAACGCCGATCTTTTCCACCTCGCACTGGATCTCATCGGACTCCACCGGATTGCCATCCTGATCCATAAAGGTGTAGGACAGAGAATCGGACACGGTTTTGCTGAGATTTGTGCGCTCCAAAATGACCTGCGCATAGGCGATTTTGGAAATGACATCGGCAGGGCCACTCACATCCAGAGAATCATTCTCCAGTTCGATGGGATCCGAGGCATAGCCCTCCGCCACATCTCCCCGGAAAACAGCCTGAACCGGGATCTCTCTGGTGGCCAGCTTGTCCACCAGAATCTCCACAGTGGAACTGCTGCGGGCTTCCAGTGAAATGGAGCTGGAACTGACTGTCTCAGGAAGCTCATACTCAAAGTTTAAAAACCAGGAACCGGGGCCGGTGACCTGACTCAGATCCACAGTGACCGTGATATTGGTGTTGCTGAGCTTGGAGATTTCCTGGCGGTTCCCCTTGAATTTCAGGTTTACCGTATCATTCCGGCCGTCTGTCAGGGTCAGATTCCGGTCAGAAAAAAGACCGCCCTCATTTTCAAAGGTTACAGGAATATTATAGACCCACTGGCTGTCCTCCGGTGTTACGGCAGTGACCACATAAATCCAGACACAAACCGCAATCAGCAGGGACAGCAGCAGGGAAAAAATCTTA
This sequence comes from uncultured Oscillospiraceae bacterium, assembly GCA_964518645.1. Taxonomy (GTDB): domain Bacteria; phylum Bacillota; class Clostridia; order Oscillospirales; family Oscillospiraceae; genus HGM13006. The sequence goes on from CAZFGL010000045.1 coordinate 9,760, forward strand.
TTTGTTTTCATGGCTGTCCTCATCTTTGTTCTGTTTCGTTTTATCGAACCGCTGCAGGAAACGATGGTGTACAGGAACCCGCTCTTCCTCCATCAGCTCTTCCTTCAGGAATTTCGCCAGATTCTCCGGAGTCATATACCGCTTCAGATTACCGCCCACAGCACAGGAGATCACCCCGGTCTCCTCGGAGACAACCACCACAATGGCATCGGAGTGTTCAGAAATACCGATGGCCGCACGATGGCGGGTACCAAGTTCCCGGCTCAGGTTCGGATTTTCCGTCAGGGGAAGCACACAGCCTGCCGCCGCGATCCGGTTATCCCGGACGATCACAGCACCGTCATGGAGGGCCGCCTTGGGAAAGAAGATATTCTTAAGCAGTTCCGTGGACACGGAAGCATCCAGCAGGGTACCGGTTTTGAAATACTCCTCAAGAATATGAGAACGTTCAAACACGATCAGTGCGCCCACCTTCTGACGGGACATGGTTCGACATGCCTGCACCGTCTGATCAATGGTGACGTCTGTTCCCTCTGTCTGGTTTTTGGCCACAAACAGGTTCTTAATGGAACCGCCACCCAGACGCTCCAGCGCCCGGCGCAGCTCCGGCTGGAACACCACCACCAGTGCCACAAGACCGATTTCAATGGTCTTGCTGACCAGATAATTCAGGGCATTGAGATGCATCACATCAGAGAGATAACTCACCGCCAGCAGTGCCACAACCACTTTTATTATTTTCCCGGCAGTCCGGGATTTTGAGAAATTCAGGATCTTATAGACCAGAAGTGTTACGATCAGAATATCCAGAATATCTGCCGGAAAATTCACGATGGTAACGATATTTTTCAGTTTCATCCACAACGCATCTAAGGTATTCAAAAGCGTACAACTCCGTTTCCGTGCGAGTCGCGCAGGTTTACATATTATCTCCCTCTATTATACAAAACCGATATAAAAATGGCAAGGTTCCAGACTGAGTTTTTTTACAGTTCACAATTTCTTTATATTTTCAGGAATGGATCGTCTGTTCCAGTTTCTCTGCAAGGCACTGTATATCCAGGGGTTTATTGTAAATCCCGGGACTTACCCGGATCGTCCCCGTATCCAGTGTTCCAGCCGTCTCATGGGCAAGGGGCGCACAATGCATTCCCGCACGGAGAGCAATGTTCCACCGCTTCCCAAGGGTCTCCCCCAGCGCCACACAGTCCTGCTGCCGAACCCGGAAGGACAGTACGCCGGTCTGATCCTCTCCGGAGAACAGTTCCACCTCCGGGAGCCTTCCGAGAAGTTCCTCTGCAACTGTCCGCAACTGACGTTCATGATCGAGTATTTTCTCCGTGCCCAGCTTCTCCACCATCCTGATTCCCGCAAGAAGTCCAGCTGCCCCTGGAATATTATGAGTTCCCGGCTCCAACCGATCCGGTAAAAACTCCGGCATGGCTGGGCTTCTGGATAGACTTCCCGTGCCTCCTTCTATCAGAGGCCGGGGCGTATCCCCACAAAGAAGCAGTCCCGTCCCCTGAGGCCCCAGAAGTCCCTTGTGGCCGGGCATTCCAATAAAGCTGCATGAAAGTTTCTCCATGCTCACAGGCAGGATCCCCGCCGATTGGGATGCATCCAGCACGAAGGGGATCCCACGGTCACGACACAGCCCGGAGACCTCCTCCACAGGAAGGATCCATCCAAACACGTTGGACACGTGGGTCATAACACATAGTTTCGTTCCGGGCTGTAGTTTTTCTTCAAACGCCTCCAGCAGTCGCTCCCGGTCAAACAATTTGCCTCTTGCCACGTCGATCTCAGCCCCCAGTGCATACAGAGGGCGAACCACCGCATTGTGCTCCATCCCGGAAATCACCACCCGATCTCCCGGTTTCACCAGAGATTTAATGGCAATATTCAATCCATGGGTGGCAGAGCCGGTAAGCACCACATGCTCAGGTGGACAGAAAAACAGTTTCCCCGCCTCACTCCGCAGAGAAAACAGAGTCTCATCTGCCCCGCCCCCTGCCCGGGCTCCACCCCGTCCGGAAGAGGAAAAGTGTCCCATGGCATAGGCTGCCGCCCGGATGACCGCGGGTGGCTTTGGCATGGAGGTGGCTCCATTATCCAGATAAATCACAGGCGCACCTCCACCGGATGTCCCCCATCCATGCGGTAGCTGCGCTCATACCGGCAGTTCCCGTTTCTCATAACCTCTGAGGCTCTTACACTCTGGTTTTCACCCACCCAGATACCGTATCCACAGCCCTTCACCGCAAGAGTCCCCGCTGTCTTTCCGATCCGGGACGGAATATGCGCCTGTCGCAGAAGGTGCCATGCCTGTCTTGCCCCTGTTTGGGTCAGAAACGTAAAGAAAATCATGCTCATAGAATCGCCTCCCATGAGCATGATATGTTTTTTCGTCTTATTCTGACACGATTTTTACATCTGCTCCAGCAGGCAGACGCAGTGGGCAGAGATGCCTTCCTCCCTGCCGGTAAAGCCAAGGTGTTCCTCGGTGGTCGTCTTGATATTGATACTGTCCATAGGCAGATCCATGTTTGTGCTGAGCGTTTCAAGCATTTGGGGGATATATGGCATCAGCTTAGGTTTCTGGGCAATGATGGTTGCATCCAGATTCACCACTTTGTATCCCTTCTCCCGGATCAGCTCCATAACCTTTTTCAGCAAAATCTGACTGTCGATATTATAAAAGGCGTTGTCCGTATCCGGAAAATGACGACCAATGTCCCCCAGCGCAGCAGCCCCCAGAATGGCATCCATCACCGCATGGGTCAAAACATCTGCATCGGAATGCCCCAGCAGTCCAAGAGTATGTGGAATCTCCACCCCGCCCAGGATCAGCTTTCTGCCTTCCACCAGCTTATGAACGTCATAACCATGTCCGATTCGCATTATTTTCTCCCCCTCATAATCAATTCTGCCACCTGAAGATCAAAGGGTGTGGTGATCTTCAGATTTTCTTCGCTGCCTTCTGTCATATAGACCCGCATGCCGATCCCTTCCATGGCACCGCAGTCATCGGTATAGGACTGATTCTGCTGCCGTGCAGCCTGCCATGCAGCCTGAAGCAGATCCCGGTCAAATACCTGCGGGGTCTGTACCGCACGGAGGGTACTGCGCTGCGGGGTGCTGACAACCTTATTATCACCGTCGATCACCTTGACCGTGTCCTTCACGGGAATTCCGGGCGCCGCAGCATGACAGCGGGTCGCCGCCTGTACTGCCACACCGATGATCTCCCCGGTTACCATGGGACGGGCACCGTCCTGAATGGCCACCAGCGTACTGTTTCTGTCCGCCGCCTTCAGTCCGGCCTCTACAGAGTCCATTCGGGTCTCTCCCCCCGGAACTACAGCCGTGAGCTTTGAAAAGCCTCCACTCTGAAGCACCTTCTGAACCTCTTCCAGTCGGTCCTGCCGTGCAACCACCACAATTTCGTCAATACATTCCGCATTTTCAAACGCACGGACGGTATGGACGATCACAGGCTCTCCGGCCAGATTCGCCATGATTTTATCAATCCCCTGCATACGGGTGGCGCTGCCTGCCGCCACGATCACCGCAGTACAGCGGGGACGCTTTTCCCCGGAAAATCGCGCAAAAATACTCATTTATTCTCCTCGACCCGGCGCAACTGATCCAGCGCCAGCAGAATCCCCAGCTTACCGGATTCGTAGGTAATACCGCCCTGCATATATGCCATATAGGGCGCACGCATGGGTCCATCGGCGCTGAGCTCAATGGAGGCACCCTGTACAAAGGCACCCGCTGCCATGATCACGTCATCCTCATATCCGGGCATGGCCCAGGGCTCAGGAGTCACATAGGAATCTACCGGCGCACCCATCTGAACACCCCGGCAGAATGCCCGAAGCAGCTCCGGCTTTCCAAACTCCACCGTCTGGACAATGTCGCTGCGCACAGCATCCATCTCAGGGGCGCTCTTATAGCCCATCTGCTCCATACAGCCTGCACAGAATACTGCGGTTTTCAGCGCCTGTGCCGTCACATGGGGTGCCATGAAGAACCCCTGATACAGCAGTCGGTTCACATCCTGACTGCATCCGCACTCTCTGCCGATGCCGGGGCAGGTCAGGCGCATGGCCGCTGCCTCCACAAGATCCTCCCGGCCAACAATATATCCTCCAGTGGGCGCAATGCCGCCACCGGGATTTTTAATCAGAGATCCGGCCATAATATCTGCCCCCACCTCTGTAGGTTCGATCTCTTCCACAAATTCTCCGTAGCAGTTGTCCACGAACACCAGAATATCGGGATTGGCTTCCTTGGCCGCCGCAATGATTTCACCGATTTCCTCCACCCGCAGCGCCGCACGGAGGGAATAGCCCCGGGAGCGCTGGATCATCAGCAGTTTTGCCCCCGGCTCCTTTACGGCAGCCTGGATCCCGGGAATGTCGGGGCGAAGATCCGGGGTCTCATCCACCTGACGGTACCGGATCCCCATTTCTTTCAGATTTCCCGGGGCATTGCCTGTCACACCGAGCACACCCAGCAGGGTATCATAAGGAGGGCCGAAGGCGGAGATCACAGTATCCCCGGGCCGGAGAATTCCCTGAATGGCACAGGTGATGGTATGGGTACCGCTGACAAACTGACTGCGCACCAGTCCGGCAGGGGCACGAAATACCTGTGCAAAGATTTTATCCAGCGTATCCCGTCCCAGATCGTCGTAGCCATAACCGGTGGTTCCGGTCAGGTGTACTGCGCTGACCCGATGATCCTGAAACGCCCGGAGCATTTTTTCCGTATTCTTTTCCGCTACCCGGTCGATCTCGTCAAATATGGGACGCACCTTTTCCGTAACCAGTGCGCCAATTCTTCTGGTTTCCTGAGAAATCATTCTGTATAACTCCGTTTCCCTGTATATTTATTATTTCATGTCAAAGCTCCATGACCACTTTTTTGAACCTGTCGCCCCGTTCTTCAAAATTACGGAACCGGTCGAAGGAGGTACTTGCAGGTGAGAGGATCACCACATCCCCTGCCTCAGCTCTTCCGGCAGCCACACGAATGGCATCGTCAAAGCCCTCCACATCCAGAATCTCCGGATTGGTACCGTTGTACCCCTCTGTCTGCTCTGCGACAGCACGGATCTTCCCTGCGGTCATACCCGTGAGCACCAGCAGCTTTACATGCTCCCGCAGTTCCGGCCCCAAATCGTCATAGGCGATTCCTTTGTCCTTGCCACCGGCAATCATGATTACCTTCTCCGGGAAGCTTCTGAGTGCAGCCTTTGTCCGGTTGGGCGAAGAATCAATGGAGCTGTCGTAATAGCGCACCCCATCCTTCACCCGAACCAGCTCGATCCGGTGTGCAACACCGCCAAAGGTTTTCGCCAGCTGGATCATGGCTTCCTTCCCCACAAGGCCGTCTACCGCACAGAATGCGGCCATATAGTTCTCCACATTGTGAACACCGGGAATCAGAATATCCCCTGCATTCATGATCTCCGTATCGACACCATCTTCTGTCCGGCAGATCACGCCATTCTCCCGGAGATAGTACCCACGCTCCACCCGATGGAGCCGGGAGAATTTCAGCACCCGGCCTTTTGCCTTGGGTGTCAGGGCGTTAGTCAGGGCGTTATCCTGATTGAGAACCACGGTATCTCCCTCATGCTGGTGGAGATAAATGTTCTCCTTGGAGGTCACATACTCCTCCATATCCTTGTGAATATCCAGATGATTGGGGGAAAGATTTGTAATCAGGGACACCTGAGGGCTGACCTCCATCCCCATCAGCTGGAAGGAGCTGAGTTCCACCACAGCCACATCCTCCGGATTCATCTGATCCGCCAGTGGCAGCAGCGGGGTGCCAATATTGCCGCCACAGAACACCTTTTTCCCTGCAAGCTCCAGCAGCTTTGCAATCAGGGTTGTTGTGGTGGTCTTGCCATCTGAGCCGGTCACGCCAAAGATCTTGCAGGGGCATACTGCAAAGAACGCCTCCATTTCAGAGGTAATCACTGTCCCCTGTTCCCGGAGCGCCACAATCTGGGGGGTATTCAGGTTCAGTCCCGGCGTACGGAACACCACATCTGCCTCAATGCCGTCCAGATAGTCATCCCCAAGCTTCAGAACTGCCCCCTGCTTTTCCAGTTCCAGCACCTCAGGCAGCAGCTTTTCCCGGGGCGTTCTGTCACAACACAGCACCTGAATGCCATATTGCAGCAGCAGCTTTACCAGAGGCCGGTTGCTGACACCCAGCCCCACAACTGCCACACGTTTTCCCTTCAGACCTTCAAAATATTCATTTACTGTCATACGGATCAGTCCTTAATCTAAAAATTCACTCAATACTGTATTGTACCATAAAAATTATTTTTTGCAATGTATTTGACAACTCCCGCAAATTAAAGTATCATATAGGGCGTGACTTGGCCGGACAGCCGCGTGAGGTG
>CAZFGL010000046.1:0-16180 GCA_964518645.1 uncultured Oscillospiraceae bacterium
GGGAGCTTGACATAGGGAGCCAAAGGCTGTGCCATAATAAATTCCTCCTAAAAAATAGTGAATTATTCATAAACCTCTGTTGAGAGTTTATACTAGTTTGGTTGCGAAATACCCCGTAAAACCGGGAAACCCCGCAAACCTCCAATTTGCGCCCCTATATTATACATGTTTCTTGGAAAAAATACATTGTTTAATCAAACAAAATATCTTTATATATTTGTGCGAAATAACAACAAAAAGCTGTAACCAATGGTGAAATGTTTGGGCGGTGCGGGATGAAAAATCCGGCGCTGCTTCAAGGCAGCGCCGGAGAAAGGCTTATCCGTTATATGCGTCGAATGCGTCCTGATAAATGTCGATGATCTCCTGAAGTCCCATGGTAAAGCAGGTATCCACATAGCTCTCCCATGCAGCCTCATCCAGAGACTTTTCTCCGTGGATCCAGCTCAGTACGGTCTCGGTAACATAGGTGGAGAGATCTGTGCTGAGGTTTGCTGCCCGGAGAGAATCCTCAGAAGAGATCAGATTCTCTGCGGCCTTGGGATAGTCGAATTCGCCGGTGCTGGAGTGATTGATGATATCCTCGCAGTCCAGCATGGCCGGGGTATAGCTGTAGTTAAACTTTGCATCGTCGTATACGCCGGGCATATATTCTGTGGGATTGGCGGTGGCATAGAGGAAAGCAGAGGTGGTGGTGCCACCCTCGTAATTCAGAACCAGATCAGTCCATTCCGGCTGGCCATTGTCGTCGTACCGGAATGCTTCTCCTTCGATACCGTAGTTGTAGAGCAGGATGCCCTCGTCAGAGAACATGTACTCGATCAGCTGGAGAATGAGCGGAATGGTATCTTCGTCGCACTGGGTGGAAATGGACCATGCGGGGCAGCGGACGATGGAACCGGAGCCGTGAACCTTGATGGTCTCATTGCCGGTGGGGGTGAGGTAGGGGATTACTTCAATCTGACAGCCTGCCCCTGCTGCATCCGCTTCAGCGATGGTGCTGGAGAGAACGCCACCGAATCCAAAGAGACTGCCGGTGCCCAGCATGTTGTTCTGGGTGTAATTTTCATTGGAGATGAAATCGGTGAAAATCAGACCCTCTGCATACCAGTCCCGGATCATGGTGATGTAGTCGTACATTTCGTCGGCCACGGAGCTGGGAGAAACCTTGCCGTCTACCACCCGGAAGCCGGAAGAGCCGGTGCCTTCGCTTCCGGCAGGGGTCAGGTTATAGCCCATCAGGAGTGCGTGGTCAAAGCCCTCCTTCTGCATGCCGTACTGAAGACCATAGGTGCTTTTCACCTCTGCCAGCAGATCATGCATCTCATCAAAGGTTTCCGGAACCTGAGTATTCATTTCGTTTACCAGATCCATCCGGAGGCCGATGGCAAAGCTGTCGATAATGGGATCCTTGTGAAGCTGAGGAATATAGGGCATATATCCCTGACTGGTGGTGATCTCCTTCAGCACGTCCCCGGAGCTGTAATTCATGAAGGTGGCAAGGACATTGGGCATGTCATTCATAATGTAGTCCTTCAGGTCGATGACGATCTCGTGATCCACCGCAGCCTCAATGCCGTTGGAGTAGATGTCCGCATGGTTGATGATGTCGGGGTAGGATCCACTGGCCAGCATCAGGTTTACTTCTGTGCTTGCATCCAGATAGCTTCCCTCGATAATGTCGAAGGTCAGACCGGAACGGCGTTCCAGTTCACCCAGAACACTCAGATCATGAGGGAATTCCAGCATGGCGGAGACGAAGGGCGGGAGGAGCAGGAACATGCTGACCTCTTCGCCGTCTCCGATGGGCAGGGAGACCTCTGTTTTTTCATAGGTCACAGGACCCTCGGCAAGGGATGCGTCCTCCGGAACGGTCTCTTCCGGGGTGGAGGCCTCCGGCACCTCAGCCGGGAGGCTTTCAGGGGCAGAGTTCACAGGTGTGCTGACTGACTCCTGGACAGAGCCGGTGCTGCCACAGCCGGCCAGAAAAGTGAAAGTCAAGATCAGGGCCAGCAGGCGTATAATGGTTTTCTGTTTCATTTTAACTCTCCTTTCGTTACGGGAATCTGTTCATATATCTGCAAGACCTGTGCCAGATTTTTATCCTTTTGCAGTGTGTTTTTTTCGCCGAAACAGGCAGCTGCCGGCACTGGTGTCCAAAAGCCGGACGAAAGTGTCCGGATCAGGAACGGGATCTTCGGAGAAAAAAGGAAGCCGTGTGTAAATGTTGGCATGAAAATTGCACAGAAAAAAGCATAGCTCAAATTACGAAAGGAGTTTTAATCATGGATGAAAAAGCTTTGCTTGCGAAAATTGAAGCACTGGAAAAGGAAGTAACCCGGCTTTCCCGGCATACGGATGCGGTTGAGGTTCAGAATCTGATGAGCCGGTATATCTTCTATATGGAGAACGGCAAGATCGGTGAGGTGTGGGACGATCTCTGGAGCCATACCAATCCGGATGTGCGGGTAGAGATCATGGACTCCGGCGCATACATCGGTCAGGAGCATGTGAAGCGGGTCTGGTATACCATGAGCCGCCGGGTGGATACCAACGGTAACCCCGTTTCTCCCGCCACCGCCGGACAGATGTCCAATACCAACACCGACCGGGCATTTTTACTGCTGATGCTGACCATTTCCTCTCCCATGATCGAGATCAGCGAGGATGGCACCCATGCGTGGGGACAGTGGCACATCTTCGGGCCTCACACCAACCGTGTATTTGACCCCGAGACCAGCACCAAGAAGGATACTGCTTTCTGGATCGCAGGTAAGTATGACAATGAGTTTGTGAAAGAGAACGGAGAGTGGAAGATCCTGAAGCTTCGTCCCATCTGCTGGCTCCGTACCCCCTATCACAAGAGCTTCCTGGAATGCCCCGATTGCCGGAGAACACCCTCGCCCTATTATCCCCCGGATGAGGCTCCCAGAATCTCCTCCTTCAACCCGGATGAGGGTAACAACCCGGACAAGTGGGGCCCCATGCCTCACGCACACATTGTGCATAAGTAAAACATGTATCGGGGCAGCCTGCGTTCCGGCTGCCCCATCACAAAGCAGGTGACAGAATGAAAACATTATTGAAAAATGCCAATATATACGGAAAGGGAACTGCGGACATTCTGGTGGAGGATGGACTGATTGCCGGAATTGGTTCCTTTGACGATGGGGATCAGGTTGTGGATATGTCCGGCTATGCGGCGGTGCTTCCCGGTGTGATCGATGCACATATGCATATTGTGACCGGTGAGATCGAGTATAATGACAGGGCGCTGAAAAGCTGGGCGCAGTCCGGTGTTACCACAGTGCGTGATCTGGGCATTGGCACAGATAAAACGGCCCATCCCACTCAGGAATTCCTTGCCTATCGTCAGACCATTGAGCAGGATCCCCAGTCGGCCCGGTGCCTGACCTGTGGCCGTTTTGTTGCCCAGTATAAAGGGCTGAATCATATGATGCCTGACGGTGCGGAGACCGGTTATGGCTGTGCCATACCGGAGGATGCGGTTCAGGCGGTCAACGAGCTGATCGACATGGGCTGTGAAGGAATCAAAACCTCTGTTGGCCGGGGCATGGACGGAAAAAGTGAAGTTCTGGATGTACCGAAACTGAAGGCCATTGCGGATACCGCAAAAGCCCGGGGGGTATGGTGTACCGCGCATGTACTGGATGCGGAACTGGTTCCCAGACTGCTGGAGGCAGGAATTCCGGAACTGGCGCATATGCCCACGGACCATGTTTCCGATGAGGTGCTGAAGGAGATCGCAGACAGAAAGATCCCGGTTGTGCCGACCCTTTGCTCCATCAATGCCCCCCGGCCACCAATGCCGGATGGAGCCAAGATGCCCGGGATGGGTGGCCCCGGCGGTCCCGGAGGCCCGGGGAAAATGCCTCCCATGATGATGAAGGATCCGAAGGAACAGGAAAAGATCTGCGTGGATAACTGCCGCCGGTTCCATGATCTGGGGGGTACGCTGGTAGTCGGCACCGATACCATGCGGATGGAGTCTCAGCCCCACGTTGCCACCATGCCCGTCCGTGAATTCCGGCTGCTGCATCAGGCGGGGCTTTCTGTGGAGGAAGTGATCGACGCTGCAACCATTGAGGCGGCAAAGGTCTGCTTCATCGACGACCAGGAGGGCTCCATCGAGACAGGAAAGCGAGCCAATATTATTGCGGTGAAGAGTCCCATCGACGAGAGCTTTGAGGCACTTTCCCATGTGGAATTTGTAATGAATCTGGGCGTTATTATTAAAGAGTAAAATGAAATTAAGAGCGTGCTGCGGAGATGCTCCACAGCACGCTCTTTCTCTGCTTAGAAAAAGTCGATCATGGGGGAAAAGCCCTGCCGGAGGCATTGGTGAAACTGAGTGGCGGAGATGGCATATCCGTGGTCACCGCCGATCCGTGCACCGGTAAGGGGGCCAAGTTCATACTGCCGGGTGATCTCATACAGGCTCTCTGACAGGGGGAACTCTGCATAGAAGGTCTGGTGGCCCGGGGCGGAGATCCGGAAGATCCGTCTGTCCGCTCCCTCCCGGCGAAACAGACGGGCCAGGGTGATGAAAATCTCGGCCGAGTGGCAAAGCCCGTGGACAGGGGCATCTTGTGTGACGGTGATATTAAATGGGGTGAAGCAGTCCGGAAGATTCATGCCCTCCGGGAGTAGCAGAGAGATCTTACTGGGCTCAAGCAGCTGCTGTGCGATCAATATCCCTTCCAGCAGGAGCTCCGGCATGGTGTTTAAAATATATGCGCCCGGATGAAAGCCCGGGGTAGGGGTCGTGCAGTCAATGACCAGAGGGAAGTGTCTGGGGGCAGCTTGCCAAAGCGGGGCAATCAGTCGGTTCAGGGCGTAGTCTTTCAGATCAAACTGGTCAATGATTCGGATCAATTCTTCTCCAGTGAGTGCTTTTGCGGAGCTCAGGCCGGGCATGGTCAGGTTCATCACAGGAAATCGCCTCCTGATTATTGAAGTTACCTCAATGTGTGCAAATTCTGTGCCATGAAAAACTGGAGGAATTGTTAGAAATCTGCACAATTATGTGGTGAAATCCTTGCAGTGTGACTGGAAACATGATATTCTGAACACGAACTGAACAGGTTTGGCACAGAACTTGCAAGAAGGTTCTGAAAAGGGAGGCGAAAAGATGCGTCTGGAACTGAATTTACAGGTGGCACAGACCGTGACGCCTCAGATGATCCTGTCCATGACCATGCTTCAGTATTCCGCACAGGAACTGGAGGAATATCTGGAGACGGTGGCCTATGAAAACCCCATGATGGAGTTGTCCAGTGTGGAGCATGACAGGGAGAAAGACCGTTTTGCCGAGCAGCTGAAGTGGCTGACCAGCGGAGACCGACAGAACCGGATATATTATCAGGATCAGCAGACCTGGAGCCCGGAGGCGAAAACCGACGAACGGGAAACCCTGCGGGATTATCTGATGGAACAGATCCTGACCATGGATATTTCCAGAGAGCAGCGCCGTTGTATGGAGACAGTGGTGGAGCTGCTGACACCGAGAGGCTTCTTTGACGGAGATATGGATGAAATCGCCAGGTTATCCGGGTGCAGCCGGGACGCGGCGGAAAAGGGACTGGAGATGGTCAAAAAGCTGGAACCGGCAGGTGTGGGTGCAGCAGGATTCCGGGAATGCATGCTGCTCCAGCTGGAGCGTATGGACGGAAAGCATGAGCAGGCGGAACGGATGGTGAAGGAGCATTTTGAGCATCTGGCCACATGGCCGTCTCAGCGTCTGGCCGGTGCTCTTGGAATCACCCGCCGGGAAGCGGAACAGGCCAGAGATCTGATCCTCACCCTGAAACCCTATCCAGGAGATGGCTTTGCCACAGAGGAGGATATCCAGTACATACGGCCGGATCTGTATGTAACGGAGCGGGACGGAAGCGTTGAAGTGTCCGCCAGTGAAGAGGCGGTACCCAGCGTCTCTGTCAACAGTGAGTATCTGCGGATGCTGGAAACGGAGCAGGATCCGGAGGTACAGAAGTATCTGCGCCAGAAGCTCAGTCAGCTGGAACAGATTATGAAGAATCTGGGAAATCGAAAATCCACCATGGTGCAGTGCGGGGAGATCATTGGGAGACGTCAGGAAGAATTCTTCCGGGGAGGCAGTCTTGTGAAAATGACCCTCCGGGATGTGGCCGAAGAGATGGGGGTTCATGAATCCACTGTGAGCCGTACCGTCCGTGGAAAATATATTCAGTGCTGCCGGGGCATTTACGAGATGGCCTATTTTTTCTCCCGGGATGCGGGACAGAATGTGGGTGTGAGCAGAAACCGGATCAAGGATATTCTCCGGCAGGTGATTTCCGGGGAGGATCCGACCCGGCCACTCAGCGATGAGAAAATTGTGGGCATTCTGGGAGAACAGAATATTCTGATTTCCAGAAGAACAGTGGCAAAATATCGGATGGAACTGGGAATCCTGCCTGCTGCCGCCCGGAAAAATCGGAACAATGACTGGAAATAGGACATGTGTATGAATATCGGACATTTATGTTTTTGGGGGAACCAACATGACGGAAGCCTTTAATATACCAAGCTTAAGCACAGATGAAGGACGGCTCCTGGTAAACAACCTGCTGGAGGCCACTGTGGATGCGGCGGCGCTGCTGGATGAGAATATGAACGTGGTTTATCTCACAGAGGGGTTTGCAGAGCTTACCGGCCAGAGTCAGCAGGATTATGAGGGCAGATCCGCCGAGGAACTGAAGGTGGGTGACCTTCAGCATGTTCGGGCGGTACTGAAATCAGGTCAGCGGCGCATGGGCACCTCCATGCAGATCGGTGGCCAGAACCTGATGGTAAATCTGGTGCCTGTGGTATGGGAGGGCGCAGTGACCGGTGTGGTGCTGCTGATCCCCTTCAGAAGCATGGCGGTTTTGAAACGGGCCATTGAAGAGCAGGAACGGCTGTACCCAACAGCTGCCATGGCGCCAAAGCCCAGAGGGGTGTACAGCTTCTCGGATTATATCGGTGACAGCCCGGAGGTTCTTACCATGATCGAGCAATGCCACCGGATCGCCCATTCGCCCCATCCCGTTCTGCTGATCGGAGAGACGGGGGTAGGCAAGGAGGTTCTTTCCGGTGGTATCTATCGGGAGTACTGTGGTGGGAGAAATCTGCCCTATATCCGGATAAACTGTTCTGCCATTCCCCGGGAATTGCTGGAATCAGAGCTGTTCGGCCATGAGAAGGGTGCCTTTACCGGTGCCAATTCCGTGCAGAAGGGTAAATTTGAACAGGCAGCCGGGGGCGTGCTCTTGCTGGACGAAATCGGAGAAATGGATCTGAGCCTTCAGAGCAAGCTTCTGCGGGTTCTGGAGGAACGGGAGTTTGAACGGATCGGCGGTACCCGGGTGATTCCGCTGACTGCGAAGATCATCGCCTCCACCAATGAGAACCTGAAGCAGATGGCTGCGGAAAAACGGTTCCGGATGGATCTTTATTACCGGCTCAATACCTTTGAGATCAACATTCCTCCATTGCGGGCACATAAACGGGATATTCCCAAGCTGATCGATCACTTCCAGCGACAGGATAATCTGGATCTGGAGTTTACAGAGGAAGCCATGAACATGCTGTTCCATTACAGCTGGCCGGGAAATGTCCGTGAACTGCGCAATGTGCTGAACCGGCTGTATTTCCTCTATCCCAACACGGTGATCGATGTGAAGCATATCTATGATGCCACCGGAGAGATGTTCCATCTGGTGAAGCTGGAGGAATACCGCAGCATCAATGATCCGATGCCCCCGCCCACCATGGCGCAGGCCCGGTATGACGAGGAAGGAAATCTGATCGAACAGAAGGAAAAACCAAAGCGCCAGCCGGTCAAAACCGCCGCCACTGTGAAATCTTTACAGGAGACGGAGAAGGAACAGATTCATCTGGCATTGGAGGCGGCGGGGAATAACTGCTCCAAAGCAGCACGAATGCTGGGGATTAGTCGTTCGACCCTGTATGAAAAAATGAAAAAATATGAAATATCAGCCGCAGGAGAAAACGGCTGATTCTGGCATGAACCTTGCAAAGAACGGTATGTGATAGAAAGGAGACTGCGCAATGATACTCTTAAAAAACGCATGGCTGCTGGATGCCAATTACAAGAATGAAAAGCTGGATATTTTGGTGGATGGGGACAAGATCGTGTCTGTTGGGGCCGATATTGCTCCCGCAGAGGGCGTTCAGGTGCTGGATCTGGAAGGCTATACGGTACTTCCCGGCTTTATTGATGCCCATGTGCATGTGGCGGTGAATGAGGGAGCCTTTTCTGACGAAGCCATTTCTGCATGGGCAGAAAATGGTGTTACCACGGTTCGGGAACTGGGCATGCTCTCTACCCTCCCCATGGATGCATATGCCCGTTGGATTCAGGAGCAGAACAGTCGTCCTGAGGTCGCACGGGTGGTTGCAACGGGTAAATATATTGACATTGCCGGTGGTTACGGCTGTGGCCCTGAGCCAAGCAAGGTGGTTGGCAATGTGGTGGAAGATATTGCAGGGGCTGAAGCAGCTGTGGAGCAGGCCCATGCACTGGGCTTCCCCGGTATTAAAATCGGCATTTCCGACGGTATGCCCGGCGCACCCAGAATGTCCGGCGAGATGATCGCTGCCATTACTGCAAAGTGCCGTGAACTGGGAATGTTTACTGCATGTCATATTGGAAAAACCGCAACACTGGAAGAGATGGTTGCAGGGGGCATCGGTGAGACTGGACACACCCCCGGTGACCGGATGGATGATGGACTGATCCGTACAATGGTCGAAAAGGGAATTCCCATGGATACCACAGTTGGTGATCCGGCTAAGGCCATGGAGCCCCCTCCGGGCTTTGGCGGAATGCCCGGAGGCCCCGGCGGTCCTGGTGGAATGCCCGGCGATCCTGGTGGAATGCCCGGTGGTCCCGGCGGAATGCCCGGTGGTCCCGGTGGAATGCCCGGTGGTCCCGGTGGCCCTGGTGGCCCCGGTGGGATGATGGATTTTGCAAAAATGGCAGAGCAGAAGAAGGAGTCCCATAAATACATGCTGGATAACCTGAAGCGTTTCTATGACGCAGGAGGTAAGATCGTTCTGGGAACTGACCTGATCCACAGCAGAGACTATAAGAAGGACGCTGCAATCCCTACGGTGGAGATGCGTCAGCTGCTGAAGGCCGGGATCCCCTTCCATGAGGCAATCAAGGCGGGTACCATTTCCGCTGCTGAGGTCGTTGGCACGGCAAAGGAAGAGGGCACTATTGAAACCGGAAAGCTTGCAAACCTGATTGCGGTCAGAGGAACCGTTGACGAGACCTTTGATGCGCTGGATCATGTGCTTCTGGTTATGCACTATGGCACAGTGATCAAGAATCTGACCTGACAGGAGGAACGTTTCATGAATTATACGGTACTGAGTCCCTGGGCAGAGGTGGATCAGAGCCAGCTCTACGGTCTGTCTCCCAGAATGGAGACCCTTAATGGCAAGACCATTGGTATGTTCGGGGATTTTATGAAGGTGGCAACCTATATGCTTCAGGTGGTGGAAAAGCATATCCTGAAGCAGTTCCCGGAAGCAAAGTTTTCCTACTATGCCTACGAGACGGAGACCACGGATATTTCCCGGGATCCCAACGCAAAAGACAGCTTTGAGGCATGGATCAGTGGTGTGGATTGCTGCCTTGCCTTTTATGGTGCGGTGCCCTCCAGTTCCCTGTTCCTGGGCTATAATGCGGCCTATATGGAGAAGCTGGGGAAGCCCACGGTTATGGCTGTGGTGCCCAGAACCTACTCTGCCGGTATTCGCGGGGTGAAGGCACGCTGTGTGCCCGGACTCCGGGTGGTGTCCTATATGCCGGATGTGCTGGACATTTTCGGCCATTCATCTCTGGAAAAAACAGAAGAGAATATGGGAAAGACGGCGGAGCCTTTTGTTAAGGAACTGCTTGCAGGGCTGATGGCGCCTCTGACAGAGGAGGAAATACATCCCACTCCGGCGCCCCAGACCCTTGCGACCCAGACATATACCGGTACTCCGGATGAAATTTCGGATCTGTTCTACTCCTACGGCTGGACAAACGGCACACCCATTAAGATGCCCACCCGGGAGGCAGTGGAAGAAATGCTGAAGGGAACGGATCTGCCCCGGGACTATGTGGTCGCAAAGATTCCGCCCATGATGGGTATTGCCACGGTAGAGAAAATTGCCATCAATGCCTGCATGGCGGGCTGCCTCCCTATTTATATGCCGGTGCTGATTGCAGCGGTGGAAGCCTCCATGGATCCCAAGGTCTACTGGGAGGGCTGGTGCTGTAGCCAGAGTACCTGGGGGCCTGTGATCACCCTTTCCGGCAAGGCCACAAAGGACATGGGCTTTAATACTGCTGACCATGCACTTACCCCTGCATTCCGTGCCAATACCACCATTGCAAGGGCGTTTGGGTATATCGTAATGAATATTGGCGGCATCCGTCCCGGCATCGAGGATCTCTCCGAGATGGGGCATGAATTCCGCTATGGCTTCTGTGTGGGTGAGAACCGGGATGCATCTCCCTGGCCCTCCCTCCATGTGGATTTCGGCTATGATGAAGAGGACTCCGCAGTGACCATGTTCTGGCCTCAGGAGCACCGGGTTTCTACCTGCACCACGGTTCCTGCGGTGCTGAAGGCGCTGTGCAAGCAGGATCCCTACGGCTGGGATCCGGGTATGGCTGTGATCCTGACACCCAAGTGTGCGAAAATGATGGCTGACGCAGGCTGGACAAAGCAGAGAATCCTGAATTATGCGGTGGAGTATGCCCGGAAGCCTGCCAGAGATGTGGATCTGGCATGGCTGATTCAGAACAATCACATTCCTGCAACCGCAGAACTGCCCCTTGATATGGATGCTTCTACCCGTACCTTCTGGTCTGCGGATCATATGTTCCTGATGGTGGCCGGTGGTCATGCGGGGAACATGGTGACCGTTCTGGGTGGCGGTGGCGACCACGGTGGCCCTGCATGCCGCAAGCTTCGTCTGCCTGCAAACTGGGATGAACTGGTGAAGCAGTACAGAACGGAAAAACCCGGGTATGTGGAATACTGAGGAGGGACTTTATGAGTGCTTATCCGAATCTTCTGTCTCCGAAAAAGGTAGGCAGTATCCTGTTTAAAAATCGTATTTTCACAGCACCCACGGGAATTCATGCCATGCATGAGGGAGGACTGAAATTCTCCGAGGCGGTCATTACTCACTTTGGAAACCGTGCCAGAGGCGAGGCAGCTATGGTCACCTGTACCGGTGTTCAGGTCAATCCCGACATTCGGTGTGATGGAAACCACATGCATATTTCTCCCTATACCACCATGGGCTACCGCACCCTGTGCCAGATGGCGGATCGGGTGCATCACTTTGGTGCTGTCGCTTCCATGCAGCTTTCCGACCAGTTTTTCTACGACAAGTATTATGCGGTCAGTCCGGGTCTGAAAAAATTCGGCCGGGACAGCGTGGAAATGCCCCGGGAGATCATTGAAAAAAAAGTAAAAATGTTTGCCGATGCAGCGGAAAAGTGCAAAAAAGCGGGCTTTGATATGTGCCTGCTCCACTTTGGACACGGTGGTGAATGGTCTCAGTTCCTGTCCCGGCGGTATAACCATCGTACCGATGAGTTCGGTGGCTGTCTTGAGAATCGTGCAAGGTATCCCATTATGATCATTGACGAGATCAAGAAGCGCTGCGGTAAAGATTTTCTGATCGAACTCCGGTTTTCCGTTTCTGAGGTGGATCCCGAGGGAATCACTGTGGAGGATTCTGTGGAGTTTGTGAAGCTGTTGGAGGGAAAGGTGGATCTGCTCCACTGCTCCTGCGGCATGAATACCGCCCGTTATTTTACAACCACCCATCCCTCCGGTTTCCTGCCGGACACGCCCAATGTAAAATATGCCGAGGCAATTAAAAAATCCGGTGTAAATATCCCGGTCGTGGCAATTGGTGCGATTCAGAATCTGGAGCAGGCGGAGGAGATCATTGCCTCCGGCAAGGCAGATTTTGTGACCATGGCCCGGGGAATCATTGCAGACCCGGATGTGCCGAAGAAAGCCTATGAAGGCCGGGGCGAGGATGTACGTCCCTGCGTGAAATGCTTCAAGTGCCATGACGGTGCGTGCTATTATGACCATTTTGTGTGCTCCGTGAACCCGGAAATCGGCATCGAACATCAGCTGGATCAATATGTTCTCCCTACTCAGGGAGGCAAGAAGATCTGTATTGTGGGCGGTGGCCCTGCGGGGATGCAGGCGGCGGTCTATCTTGCGGACAGAGGCCATCAGGTGGTGCTCTTTGAAGCGCAGGATCATCTGGGTGGCCAGTTGAATTTTGCGGATTATGCGGAGTTTAAGCGGGATCTGGGACGTTTCAAGAACTATCTGATTACCCAGGTGGGGAAGAGAAATATCACGGTGAAGCTTGGGACAAAGGCAACAAGCGAACTGCTTGCCCGGGAGAATCCGGATTATGTGATCCTTGCGCTGGGGGCAGAGCCTCTTGTGATCCCCATTCCCGGGGTGGAAAAGACTGTGAAGGCCCCGGATGTATTCGGTAACGAGGACAAACTGGGGGATAAGATTGTAGTGATCGGCGGCGGTCAGGTCGGTGCTGAGACGGGTATTCATCTTGCCTGGCTGGGCAAGGATGTGACCATTCTGGAGATGCAGTCGAAAATCGCTCCGGATGCGTGGTTTACATACAAATGGGCAATGGAGATTGAACTGAATGAACGGGATAATATCCACACCATTGTAAATGGACGCTGTACCGGAATTACCGATGAGGGAGTAACTTATATCGATGCCAACGGGGATGTTCAGACCCTTGCAGCGGACAGTGTGGTACTTTGTGTGGGCTTCCGGGCCAAAACAAAGGCTGCGGAGGAACTGATTCTTCCGGGTGTTCCCTTTACTATGATCGGTGACTGTAAGAAGGTTGCCACAGTTCAGCAGGCTGTACGCAGCGCATATGATATTGCAATGACTCTTTAATTCCTTCCTGATCGGGCGCACCGCTTTTTGGCGGTGCGCCCGATCTTTATACGAAAAAACAGCCGCACAGGCATAATGCTGTGCGACTGTCTGTACGAAATCAGAACATTGCGGGAACTGCTACCTGATGGGCAGAAACCAGAATATCGCCGGTGTAGTCGCCGGGGGCGTAGGGGATCTCTTCCCCGTTTACCACCAGTTTTACGGGGCAGCCATCGGGCGTGCGGATCAGGGAGGTTTCATCCACATGGAGGGCGGAGAGATAGCTCTTTCCGGTAACCGTCCATACGGAACCGTTCTTCAGGGTGAGAATGACACCATTGTTGACAACGGGGCAGGGGGTGTCATAAACCTGATAGATCTCACGGCGGTTTTCGCCGGAAATGCTTGCCACGGCGTGCTTTGCCCGGGATGCGGATACCACACCCTCGTGGGTGACGTGATCCATGGTGAGCACCAGATTGATGGGATAGGACTTCGTCTCCAGGGGAGGCATTCCGGCAGGAGCACCGCCGGGTGCGCCGTCAGGTTTTCCGCCGGGCATGGGGGGCATACCATCGGGCTTTCCACCGGGCATGGGAGGCATGCCGGCAGGCTTGTCTCCGCCGGGCTTGCCCATTTCGGGCATCATACGGGGTTTTGCGGCATTGGTGATGCCGTTGTAGAAATCGCCGTAGATGGTCATGTCCTTGAAGGTGGCCTGAAGGTCGGTGCACCAGGATTCCTGCTGGAAGCCCCAGATGCTGATGGAGTGATAGTTGGGGCGGGTAACATCATGGTTGGGATCCTTCACCGGTACTTCGGTGTCCACAGGGCACTCGGTCTTGCCGAAGCCGGGATCGTCGGAGTCGAAAATCTGGAGAATCACGTTGTTGCCAGCTTCCAGTACAGCGTTTTCACAGTAGATCTTGGGGAAACACTGACGAACAATGAAAGAGGTTCTGCCGGAACGGAGGGTGGAGTCCTTGATAATCATGTCGCCGCCCTGATTGGACTGGAACATGACACCGAAACGTCCGCCGGTGATCTCGGAACCGGCGATAAACTGACCGCCTGCCAGCTCGTTGGCAACCTTGTAAGCCACGTCGGGGGAGTACATGCGGGTGTGCTCGAAGATATTGGTGCAGTCGCCGATGGAGTAGGAGCCGTAACCGTAACGGCCGGTGATGGCCACGTCGCAGTCCTTTACATGGAGTCTGGTCTTGACAGGCCGCCACTCCTTGGGGGAGGAAATGCCGTCGGTGGAGAGTACACCCCAGCCTCCGGCGGTGATTTTACAGTTTTCAAAGGTTGCAGAGGAGTCGTTCTCTACGTTGATGGCACGGGTGGTGCCCCAGCCACCGCCGATAAAGGTCATGCAGGCCTTGCCGGGACGTACTGCGTTCACTGCCTGAATCTGCTCAGGGGTGCCGCCCTGTACGTCGATGGTGGAGTTTCTTACCACGATGTTGGCGGTCTGGCCGGTGACGATTGCGTCATTCCGGATGCCCTGGGTGGTAATGTTCATATTCTCAAAGACGGCTTCCGTGTCTCCGCCTACCAGAATGGCAGCGCCGAGACCCTTGCCGTCATCGGGACTGTGGCCGGTGTTGGTGAGGGTCACGTCCTTGACATGGTATGTGCCACCGGTAAGAATCATGCCGTTGAAGGCTTCACCCTGGGTGGTGATGGAGCCACCGGTAATGGCGCCATTTTCGATGGTGCCACCTACATAGGCAGCGGTGGCGGAGTTCTTTTCATCGAGTCCGTTTTCGCCGGCAATGATGGCACCCCGGAATTCCGTGGGAGGATCACCGGGCTTTGCGTGCATGCCCTCGATGGGAGAGTCGATATAATCTGTGACGTAGAGCATGATCTGGCCGGTGTATGTTCCCGGGAGAGGATCCTTCTGGATGCCGTCAACGGTCAGTGTCAGCAGTTTTCCCTCCGGGACGGTGAGTTTGCCTGCTTCTCCGATGGTCAGCTCAGTAAGAGCTGTGGACTCAGTCAGCAGACAGGTTTCCTGAATGTTCATAGAATTACTCCTTTCGCCTGTTGATTTCAAAAAAATATATGCAAGTTTCGTGCCAAAATTAAAAAGCGGTATGTTTTCTGAACTATTGACAAAGGAAAGCTTTTTCGTTAATATGGGTACCATACTGAAACAGCAAAGGGAGTGTTCCATATGAAAACAGGTTTGATCCTGGAGGGTGGCGCCATGCGGGGGATGTTTACCGCCGGCGTTCTGGATGTTTTAATGGAAAACGGGATTTCTTTTGACGGGATGGTGGGTGTATCGGCGGGTGCATGCTGTGGCTGTAATTACAAGTCCCGGCAGATCGGACGTACCATCCGGTATAATGCAAAGTATTGTGATGATCCCAGATACTGTGGAATACGCTCCCTGATCAAAACCGGTGATCTGTTTGGTGCTGATTTCTGCTATCATGAGATTCCGGAAAAGCTGGATACATTTGATACTGAGGCGTTTGCGGATAATCCCATGGAGTTTTATACCGTATGTACAGATGTTTTGACGGGAAAACCGGTGTACCACAAGTGCATCAGTGGACAGGGGGCGGATCTGGAATGGATCCGGGCGTCTGCGTCCATGCCCGGTGTGTCCAGAGTGGTTAAGGTGGATGATCATCAACTGCTGGACGGAGGAATCGTAGATGCAATTCCGCTGAAATTCTTTGAGAATCAGGGCTATGACCGGAATGTGGTGGTTCTTACCCGGCCGGAAGATTATCTGAAGCAGGAGAGTAAAGGGCTGCCTGCCATGAAGTTTCTGCTGAAAAAGTATCCAAAGGTGTATGAGGCCATGAAGGAACGGCACCATATGTATAACCAACAGACGGCCTATGTGCGGAAAAAGGAGCACGCAGGGGAGATTGTGGTGATCCGTCCCCGGGAGACGCTGCCGATTGGCCGGGTGGAGCATGACCCGGAAAAGCTGAAAACGGTTTACAGGATCGGAAGGGAGACTGCGGAATCGCAGCTTCACGAGCTGATTTCCTTCCTGGAACTTCCCGAATCCCGGCACCAGATATGAGTAAGGCACGGGGACTCGCCACAACATCCTGAGAAATTCATGGAAAAAAGATAAAAAAACTGCAAATACCTCTTGCAATATGAAAAAAGCCGTGCTATAATAATCGGGCTTTAGTTAACACGGGTGC
>CAZFGL010000047.1:0-15849 GCA_964518645.1 uncultured Oscillospiraceae bacterium
CGCTGGGTTTCAGCACGCCAATGCAGGGGAGATTGCGATATTTCTGGTTGTAATCCAGACCATAGCCCACCACGAAGGCGTCCGGAATGGAGAAGCCCACAAGGTCAGCTTCCACAGGGGCCTCCCGGCGGGAGGGCTTATCCAGCAGTACCACCAGCTTCAGGCTGGCAGGGTTCTGCTTTTTCAGGAGATCCATAACAAAGCTCAGGGTCTTGCCGGTGTCCAGAATGTCCTCTACAACGATCACATCCCGGCCGGTGATATCCACCTCGAAGGGTTCGGTCATAACGATTTCACCGGGACGGGTCGCCATGGCACGATAGGAGGACAGGGTAATGGACTCCAGGGTGCAGGGGAGATTGATCTCACGCATCAGATCTGCGGTAAAAACCAGACTGCCCTTCATAATGCAGAGCATCAGAGGTTCTTTTCCGGCGTATTCCTCAGTCAGGGACTGACCGATTTCGTGAACACGGGCGTGAAGCTCGTCCTCTGTAAACATGACATAATCCAGATCTCGTTTCATTTTACATCCTCCATTCGATGTACAGTCAAAATAAGACTGTCCTCACCGGGGCGAGCCCGGAAATTTTTATCTGCCGCAAGGGGCAGCAGTGCTGCCGGAGCGTCTCCATAGGTCAGCACCGGAAGCAGATTCCGCATATGTGCGGGAATTTTCTGATCCATAAGATAACGGCTTATTTTTTTCGTCCCGCCGGGAAGTGTAAGCCGGTCACCGGGCTTACGAACACGAAGGGAAAGGGGAACGCTTCCGGGAAGCTTTAATGCAAGTGTGTTTTTGGGGATCACTGAGGGACACAGGTCAACATGGCAGGTGATCTCCATTTCACCAAAATGGCAGGAACCCGGGACAGGGAGCGTAACCGGCAGGAGAGAGACACCTTCTGCGGTTCGATCATGCTTCCAAAGCTCCACGCGGTCATAAACCCTGCAAAGCAGCCAGTTCCCGGGAAGAGTAATCTTGGCGGAGGGGGCTTCACTGTGGCAAAGCCGGAGGGCATCCTCCAGATGAACCCGGGAAAGGGAGGGGACAGGGGCAAGATACGCTTTGAGTACCCGCAGAGCCATATTATCCGGCAATTGCAGCAGAGGGGGCAGGGAAAGTCCGCCGTTCTCTGTCATTCTGGCAAGGAGAGTCTCAGACTCACGGTTTAAATAGGCCTGATCCTGTGCGATCTGAAGGCACAGCTTGCTTGCACCCAGCGCGCAACCGGGGTTTTCTTCCCGGAGTGCAGGGAGCACCTGATGGCGAAGCCGGTTTCTGATACAAAAATCCAGGTCGTTGGTGGAGTCCTCCACATGGGGAATATGCTCCGAGGCAAGATATGCTTCGATTTCCCGGCGCTGGGTCAGCAGCAGGGGTCGAATGATCCGGCCACGGCATGGGGGAATTCCGGAAAGCCCGTCGGGGCCACAGCCCCGCACAAGATGCATCAGCATAGTTTCCAGATTGTCCTCGGCATTATGAGCAGTGGCGATTTTTGCATTCGGAGAAAGTCCCAGAAGAAAATCGTATCGAAGTTTCCGGGCGGCTTCTTCAAGCCCAAGTCCCTGTTGTGCAGAGTAGGCCCTGACATCCCGGTTCTCGGTATGGAAGGGAATTCCCAGAGACAGACAATGATCTTTGACAAATGCCTGATCCCTCAGAGCCTCATCGCCCCGGAGCTGATGATTCAGATGGGCAGCAGAAAGGGTGAAGGAAAGGGTGCCCTGAAGCGCAAGAAGCAGATGCAGCAGGCACATGGAATCCTTTCCGCCGGAAAGGGCACAGATCACATGGTCGCCGGGGGCGATCATGTGATATTGCTTAATCAATGAAAGAACCTTATCCTTCACTGTGCTTCCACTCCCGGTCAGAGAATGTGGTGTACTGGGGCAGCCACTGGAGCTTTACCGTACCGGTCTCACCGTGACGATTCTTAGCCACGATACATTCTGCCACGTTTTTCTCCTCGGTATCCGGATTGTAATAATCATCCCGGTAGAGAAACAGCACTTCGTCTGCGTCCTGCTCGATAGAACCGGATTCACGAAGGTCGGAAAGCATGGGGCGCTTATCCGAACGGGACTCGTTGGCACGGGAAAGCTGAGAAAGACAGATCACGGGGACGTTCAGTTCCTTGGCCATGATTTTCAGAGCACGGGAGATCTCGCCCACCGCAGTTACACGGTTGTCGCTGACTTTGCCGGTGGCTGAGGTCATTAACTGAAGATAGTCAATGATTACCAGGCCCAGATTTTCAATACGGCGGCATTTTGCGTTCATTTCCGTGACAGTAATGGAGGGGTTGTCGTCTACACGGATGTCCGTTTGGCTCAGTGCGGAGGCGGCAACGCCCAGCTTGCCCCATTCCTCATCGGAGAGCTTGCCGGTGAGAAGGACGGTGTTATCTACAAAGCTTTCGTTACTGAGCAGTCGGGAGGCCAGCTGTTCCTTACTCATTTCCAGAGAGAAGACGACAACGGCCTTGTCCGTCTGTTTTGCAACAGCAAGGGCGATGTTCAGCGCAATGGAGGTTTTACCCATACCGGGACGGGCTGCAATGAGCATCAGGTCAGATTTGTTAAGACCGTTGATCTTTGCGTCCAGATCCCTGAGACCGGTGGAAAGACCGGGCAGGGCACTTTCGGAACGGGCCTTTTCTGCCAGCTGGTCGTAAACATTCAGGATGATGGTGCTGATATGGGTAAGATCCTGATTGCTTCTGCCGTTGCGAATGGCGTAGATTTTCTGTTCGGCAGCGTCCATAATGCTCTGGGCGGTGCCTACTTCATCGGCAACAATACCGGAAATATCCGTTGCAGCCTGAGAGATTTGACGGAGCAGCGATTTGTCCGCAACGATCTGGGCATACTGCTTTGCGTTGGCGGCAGTAGGAGTGATGTCCAGAATCTGAAGCAGATAATCCCGGGTCTTTTCCTCGTCATAAAGACCCATCTGCTTCATATGATCCATGACAGTGACAGGGTCAATGCGCATGGAGTAGTTGAACATGGTGTAGATGGTGGTGAAGATGTCCTTATTTTGCTGCAAATAGAAGTCATCCGGCTTCAGAATTTCCAGCAAATCTGCCACACAGTCGGGCTGAATGAGCATGGAACCGATTACGGCCTGCTCTGCCTCCAGAGAGTGGGGCGCCTGGCGAACCAGAAGGTCATCCATATTTCTTCACCTCCGTAAAAATGATATGTTACCCGCTTCGGGGGATGTCCGGCCAATACCGGGATCAGGCCTCGCTGACGTGGATGGAAATGGTTGCGGTGATCTCGTAACCAAGCTTTGCCTTCATGGAGAAGGAGCCGAAGGACTTGATTGCCTCGTCCTGTACGATCTTCTTCTTGTCAATGGCAATGCCAAACTGGGTTTTCAGTGCCTCGGCAACCTCGGCAGAGGTGATGGAGCCGAACAGACGACCGCCGTTACCGCTCTTGGCTTTGATCTCCACGGTGATGTCCTTGAGCTTGGCAGCGATTTCCTGCGCCTGTGCCTTTTCACGGGCAGCCTGCTCAGCCTTTGCCTTGTCGTTCATCTTCATGGTGTTTACGTTATCGGCAGTGGCTTCCACGGCCATCTTGCGGGGGAGCAGGAAATTGCGGGCATATCCGTCGGATGCCTCGATCATCTGCCCCTTTTTGCCTTTGCCTTTTACATCCTGTAACAGAATAACTTTCATGATATTATGACTCCTTTCAATATTGAAACAGTAAATTAGCTGAAGAAATTGTCGATAGAGGCCTTCAAGGCGGCCTTGACCTGAGTGGGTGTCATGCCCTTGATCTGTGCACCGGCTGCGGCCTGATTGCCACCGCCACCCAAAGGCTCCAGAATCATCTGTACATTTGCCTCGCCAATAGAACGGGCCGAGCATATCACACGGTCTCCGTCGGGATAGAACACAAAGGAAGTCTCAATGCCGGAGATGTTCAGCAGTTCATCCGCGGCCTGTGCAGCAATGATACGGTCAGAGGTGTATTCAAGGCAGCACAGGGCAATATTGTCTCTGTAAAGCTCGGCGTGCTGGACGATCTCGTAGCGGCTGATGGTAGCGCCGAGATCATTCTGGAAAAGAAGCTTTACCGCCACCGTGTCAGCACCGTTTTTACGGAGCCATGCAGCGGCCTCAAAGGTACGGCTGCCGGTACGGACAGAGAAATTCTTGGTGTCCAGAACGATGCCAGAGAGGAGGCTGATAAGTTCCACCGGCAGAAGATCCTCACGCTCAAGCAGGTACTGAATCAGCTCAGTCACCAGCTCACTGGCAGAGGATGCATAAGGCTCGTGGAAGTTCAGCAGTGCACCTTCGATATAATCGGCGGCACGGCGATGATGGTCGATTACAGCCACCCGGGATGCGGTGTCCAGCAGAGTTCTGGATTCCACCTGATCCGGACGGTTGGTATCTACAACCACCAGCAGGCTGTCCGGCTCTGCAACAATGGAGGCCTCTCCGGGAGCGATAAATGCATCTGCGTATTCCTCTGTGGCCAGCAGCTGCTTCAGCAGCGGGGCGGAGGCATTGTGCTCAAGATCCAGCACAATGTGTGCAGGCCGATCCAGCTTCCGGCAGATTGCCATAATACCGGTTGCGGCACCCACAGCATCCAGATCCGCATTTTTGTGTCCCATAATATATACAGAAGAGGCCTGGGTGATCAAATCCTGAAGGGAACCGGCGATCACACGGGATTTTACCTTGGTGCGTCGCTCAGCTTCCTTGGCACGTCCACCGTAGAAGGAGAAGTTGTAGCGATCCTTTACAACCGCCTGATCACCGCCACGGCTCAGACACATTTCAAGGCTCAGAGAAGCAAACTCATAGTTCTCCCGGAAGGAGGTGCCCTCGTTTCCAATGCCGATACTCAACGTGGCGGGGGAGCCCAGACCGTTTGTAATATTACGGACGGTGTCCAGTACGGAGAACTTGTTCTGGATCAGTCTGGGAAGCTCTCTTGCCTCAAATATGCACAGATACCGGTTTCGCTCCAGTTTCCGCAGGATCCCGTTGGAGCCGGCAAACCATCCGGTGATGGCATCATCCAGCTGTGCGGAGAATCCGGAGATGGAACGGTCGGGAAGGTTGGAGGTCAGTTCATCGTAGTTGTCTACCAGAATAATCCCCACCACCGGACGGGAAAGCTCATACTCATCCCGCAGGTTTAAAAGTTCCGTCACGTCCACAAAATAGAGCATGGCAGCAAGATACCCCGCATCCGGATCCTGAGACCGGATCAGGTCCCCGTAAACCCGGAAACGATGGCCGTTCAGAACTGCCTCGTCAGGGCAGCAGGTGCGTCCCTCTACCACCCACTGGGAAGAGAGATCCGGGAATATTTCCGCAAGATTGACCTCGAAGAGACTGTCTGTGGTTTCTGTCAGCTGCATAAAGCTGTCGTTACACCACATGATCTCATTGTCGGCCAGATTCAGGATCAGTGCAGGAACGGGAATGCTCATCTCCTCATTGGACACGGAGTCCACGGAGATGCTGGCATCCTGAAGATACTGGGAGATCTCTTTTTTTCGTCTGGAACTGTAAATCTGGTAGAAAACAGCCAGACCGATCAATATCAGTGTTTCCAGTGCAGCCAGAACAGGTACCCCAAGGCACCATGTGAACAGACAAAACAGCGCCATCACCAGAAAATAAACCGTGAGATTTGTGGTGAAAAGACGTGATAGCTTTTTATTCAAGGCGTACAACTCCTTTCCGGGGAAGACAGATCCTCAAGAAAACTGACGCAATCATAGATTTAAATATTATATCATATCCGCCCCCGGAAACACAAGTATCAAGCGCAATTCCCTGGGAAAAAACACGGCTTTCCATACATTTCGTGTGGGGGGAAGAAACAATGAGAAAATTTGTGTATACTTTTTCAGGTAATTGTGCTAGAATATAAAGGATGGGGCAAGGCTCCCTTTTGCGTGTGCGTTATGTACGGAAGTACAATGATATATATTTCACCTTCCGCCGGTCGGACGATCCGGAATTTTTGGAGATACGGGGCCAAAAATCCATCTGTCGGTTCGGGGAAAAGCAAATTCCTGTTCATAAGCAATTTGTGGGTATTTCCATCGGGGATACCCTTTTGAGTTATGCGTTTTTTGACACTCAAAGAAGAATTACATATTTACAGCGTTTTCGGCTCAGCCGCCGAAAGCTGAGATTGGAGTAGTGAGTTATTTGGCTGAAAAACTGAAAATTATACCTCTTGGCGGTTTGAATGAGATCGGCAAGAACATCACTGTTTTGGAATACGGTGATGATATGATCGTGGTGGACTGCGGTCTTGGATTTCCGGAGGAGGACATGTACGGTGTGGATCTGGTGATTCCGGACGTGACCTACCTGATCAAGAACCAGCATAAGCTCCGTGGCTTTTTCCTGACCCACGGTCATGAGGATCATATCGGCGGACTGCCCTATGTGCTGGATCAGGTCAGCGCTCCGGTTCACACCACCCGGCTTACAGCCGGTCTGGTACAGATCAAGCTGGATGAGCATGGACTGCTGGATACCACCCAGATTATCACCCACGAGGCCGGAGATGTGGTGAAGGTGGGGTGCTTTAAGGTGGAGTTTATCCATGTGAATCACTCCATTGCCGATGCGGTGGCCTTTGCCATTCAGACCCCTGTGGGTGTGGTGGTCATGACCGGCGACTTTAAGATCGATCCGACCCCTATTACCGGTGATATTATTGATCTTGCCCGTTTTGGCACACTGGGCAGAAAGGGTGTTCTGGCGCTCCTTTGCGATTCCACCAACGTGGAACGGGAAGGCTATTCCACCTCTGAGCGGAAGGTGTCCCGTACTTTCGACGAGATGTTCAAGGGCTGTGAGCAGCGGATCATTGTTACCACCTTCGCATCCAATGTCCACCGGATTCAGACGGTCATTAACACTGCCGCCAAATATGGCCGCAAGGTGGCTGTGACCGGCCGGAGCATGGAGAACATTCTCCGGGTCAGCATGGAACTGGGGTATCTGGATGTGCCCAAGAATACACTGGTGGATATTAACGCCATTAAGAGCATTCCCAAGGAGAAAACCGTTATTATTACCACCGGCTCTCAGGGTGAGAATATGTCTGCCCTGTACCGTATGGCCTTCTCCGGCCATCGTCAGGTGGAGATCGGCTCCGGGGACCGGGTACTGATTTCCGCATCTGCGATCCCCGGTAATGAAAAGACCGTTTCTGCGGTAATTAACGAGCTTTACCGGAAGGGCGCAGAGGTAATCTATGACAAACTGGCGGATCTCCATGTCTCCGGACATGCCTGCCAGGAGGAACTGAAGATCATCCATGCACTGGTAAAGCCCAAGTTTTTTATTCCCGTCCATGGCGAGCAGCGCCATCTGAAGCGTCATGCGCAGTTGGCTGTTTCCATGGGGATGAATCCCAAGAATGTGGTGGTAGGGGACATCGGCAAGGTGATCGAGCTGACCCGGAACTCCTGCAAGCTCACCGGCACCGTTCCTGCGGGCAAAATGCTGGTGGATGGTCTCGGCGTTGGTGACGTGGGCAGTGTGGTGCTCCGGGATCGGAAGCATCTGGCTCAGGATGGTATGATCGTGGTAGTGGTGAACCTGTCTGCTGAGGACGGGGCAATCATCTCCGGTCCCGATATTATCACCCGTGGCTTTGTCTATGTGAAGGAGTCCGGTGACCTGATGGAGGAACTCAGAGAAATCGCCACAGAAGCTGTTGAGGACTGCATCTATCAGCATGTGAAGGACTGGGCGACCATTAAGGCCAGCATCAAGTCCAGCCTCTCCAACTATCTTTACAGAAATACCAAGCGGAATCCCATGATTCTGCCGGTCATTATGGAGATATAAAAAAGTCCCGGAGACACTGGTCTCCGGGACTTTTTCGCTACAAAGGGCAGACATGCATTATGTTATTCAACCATTTCCCGGAGGAGGCGGATCTCCTCACGGTAACCGGGAAGCTCGTTCGGAGTCTCCAGAATTTTGGGAAGCCCTTTCAGGGCGGGATGAGTCATGATCCGGCGGAAGGTATCAAGCCCCATAGACCCAAGCCCCAGCTTCTGATGGCGATCTTTGTGGGAGGCAAAGGGGTTCATACTGTCGTTGAGATGGAGGGCCTTCAGCCGGTGCAGCCCGATTACCCGGTCGAATTCCGTGAGGACGCCGTCCAGGTCTGTCACAATGTCGTAACCCCCGTCATATACATGACAGGTGTCAAGACACACGCCGATTTTCTGATTTACCTCCGTTCGGTCAATGATCTCCCGAAGTTCCTCGAAGCGACTGCCGATTTCTGTACCTTTTCCCGCCATGGTTTCCAGCAGTACGGTGGTTTTCATATCCGGGAACATGACCTGATTCAGGGTGCAGGCGATTTTTTCAATGCCCGTTCCAATCCCCTGTCCCACATGACTGCCCGGATGGAAATTGTAATAGGTTCCGGGCAGATATTCCAGACGCTTCAGATCCTCATCCATAGCCATGCGGGCAAATTCCAGAGTGTTTTCATTGGCGGCACAGGGGTTGATGGTGTACGGGGCATGGGCTACCAGAGGGCCAAAGTTATTATCCTGCATAAGATTCAGCAGGTTTTCCATGTCCCCGGGATCCAGCTGCCGGGCTTTGCCACCCCGGGGGTTCCGGGTAAAAAACTGGGCGGTATTGCCTCCAAGCTTCAGAGCCTGCTGCCCCATAGGGGCAAAGCCCTTTGAAATGGTGAGATGACAACCGATATATTCCATGAACGGTTCCTCCGTTTTCTTTTTTTCGAGTATACCACAAATAATCCCCCAAAGGCAATGGAAATAATGCATGACAAGGAGGGGGAAGCATGCTATACTATTCCCTGTGCTTTTTAAACTTACGGAGGTATTTCCATGCAGCAAAATGATTTTTCCACAGGCAGTATTCCACGCACGATCACCAGACTGGCCCTTCCCATGATTGCAGCCATGCTGGTGAATGCTCTGTATTCCATTGTTGACCGTATCTATATCGGGCATTTGCCGGAAATCGGGCAGACGGCCCTGACCGGAATCGGCCTGTGTTTTCCCATTACCATGGTGGTTGCAGCGTTCTCCTATCTCGTGGGCAACGGCGGTGGCCCGCTCACATCCATTCTCCGGGGCAGTAAGGATCAGGAGGGGGCAGAGAAGGTGCTTGGTAACAGCATTACCCTGCTGGTGATTCTGGGCATTGTGATCCCGGTGATCTGCCTTCTGATAAAGGAACCGGTTCTTTATCTCTTTGGTGCCAGTGATGTGACCTATCCCTATGCCAACGAATATATCACCATTTATCTGACCGGCTCCCTGTCTGTGATGCTGACACTGGGACTGAACCCCTTCCTGAATGCACAGGGCTTTACGAAGATCGGCATGATCACGGTTATCATCGGTGCGATCTGCAACATTGTGCTGGATCCCATTTTCATCTTTGTGTTTGATATGGGGGTGTCCGGTGCAGCATTGGCCACGGTGATCTCTCAAACGGTGTCTGCTGTCTGGATCGTTCTGTTTTTGCTAGGTAAAAAGAATCTGATTCGTGTCCGCCGGAAGAATCTTCGCCTGGACGGTAAGGTGGTGGGGAAAATCACCGGTCTGGGTGTGTCTGCCTTTATTATGAACGTGACGGAGGCTGCCATTTCCGCTGTATTCAATGCCAGCCTCAGCAAATTCGGCGGTGACATTTATGTTACGGTGATGACTGTCGCATCCTCTGTGACACAGGTGATCTTTATGCCCATGAGCGGATTTTCTCAGGGGGCACAGCCTGTGACAGGCTATAATTTCGGCGCAGGGAAGTATGACCGGGTGAAGGAGAGTTTCTGGTTCCTGACCAAATTCTGCGTGGTTTATTCGGTCTGCACCTGGCTGATTTTGATGATCATGCCTGGACAGCTGATCCGGATTTTCAACAGCGATGCGACTTTGCTGACCACCGCAATTCCCATGTTCCGGATCTACTTCTGCATGAACTTTGTTATGGCCTTCCAACTGGCGGCTCAGAACACCTTTGTGGCCATGGGCGAAGCGAAGAAGGCAACTTTCTTTGCACTTTACCGGAAGGTGATCCTGCTGATCCCTCTGATCATGATCCTGCCCCGGCTGGGCTTTGGCATCGCCGGTGTGTTTGCGGCGGAGCCTGTGGCGGATACCATCTCAGCAGCGACGTGCTTTACCACATTCCTGTTAACTGCCTACCGGAAACTGGGGGAGAAAAACACGCCCGAGCGGTTATCGTAAAAAAGTGAGGAATACGCTATGCTTTTATCGGCTCAGAATATCAATAAGAATTACGGCATGAAAACCCTTCTGGATGGGGTAGACTTTTATCTCAATGTGGGAGAAAAATTTGGTGTGATCGGTGTCAACGGCACCGGGAAGAGTACCCTGCTTCGGATCCTCTCCGGGGAGGAACAGCCGGACAGTGGCAAGGTGATTTTTGATCCCAACGTTCAGGTGAGCTTCCTGAAACAGAATCCGGACATGCGGGACGAGGCATCGGTGCTGGAACAGGTGTTTCTCGGGTATTCCGGGGAATTCCGCAGTCTCAAGGAATTTGAGGCAAAAACCATGCTGACCAAACTGGGGATCATGGATTTCGATCAGAAGATCAAATCCCTCTCCGGGGGACAGAAAAAACGTGTTGCTCTGGCTACGGCGCTGATCCATCCCGCTGAAGTTTTGATACTGGACGAGCCAACCAACCATCTTGACGCATACATGGTGGAGTGGCTGGAGGATTGGCTCAGAAAATTCCGGGGCGGTGTGATCATGGTGACCCACGACCGTTATTTTCTGGAACGGGTGTGTAACCGGATCTGTCAGGTGGAGCGTGGAAAGCTCTATTTCTATGAGGCCAATTATTCAAAATATCTGGAACTGCGGCAGATGCGCTATGATTATGCCGCGGCAGCAGAACGAAAGCGCCAGACCCTGCTCCGGAGGGAGTATCAGTGGATCATCCGGGGGCCTCAGGCCAGAGGTACCAAGGCGAAAGATCGGATCCGACGGTATGAGGAACTGAAAAACATGGATGCGCCGGAGACACAGGCTGTGACCCAGATGGCATCCATGTCCAGCAGACTTGGAAAAAAGACCATAGAGCTTACCGGCGTGACCAAGGCCTACGGCGAACGGACGATTTTGAAGCCCTTTAACTACCAGTTTAAGCGAACAGACCGGATCGGTATTGTGGGCAGAAATGGTGCAGGAAAGTCCACCCTGCTGGAATTGATTGCTGGAAAGCTCACCCCGACGGCCGGAGAGGTCAGCTGGGGTGACACGGTCAAAATCGGGTATTTCTCTCAGGAAGGTAAGGAACTTGACCTGAATCAGCGTCCTTATGATTATATCCACGAGATCGCTGCCACGGTTCATACTGCCGAGGGTACCTTCTCAGCCAGTCAGATGCTGGAACGGTTTCTGTTCGATGGAGATATGCAGTATACCACCATCGGTGCCCTGTCGGGCGGGGAGCGACGGCGGCTGTATCTGTTGGGTGTGCTGATGGGTGCGCCCAATGTGCTGCTGCTGGACGAGCCCACCAACGATCTGGATATTGAGACCCTGACCATTCTGGAGGATTATCTGACATCCTTTGACGGAATCATTATTACTGTCAGCCATGACCGCTATTTCCTGGACAAGATTGCCACGGATATTTTTCATGTGGATGATTCCGGAGAGGTGATCCGGTATACCGGTGGTTATACAGATTATCTGGACAAACGCCGGGAGGAATCCCCTGAACCGGTGGAAAAGAAGGAGAAAAAGCAGCGGGAGAATAAACCCCAGAAACTGCGTTTTTCCTATAAGGAGCAGCGGGAATATGACACCATCGAAGATGATATTGCTTCTCTGGAAGCTCAGATCTCCGAAAAGGATGCCCAGCTTATGGCCAGCGCCACAGATTATGTGGCCCTTCAGCGCCTGACCGGAGAGAAGGAAGCGCTGGAACAGCAACTGGAAGAAAAGATGGATCGCTGGATGTATTTAAGCGAACTGGCGGAAAAAATTGCGGCGCAGTAAACAGAAATAAGGAGGCTGGTGCATTCACTTTGCACCAGCCTCCGCTGTTTTCCAAGGATACTTGATTATGCCCCAGGATTCCGTACCACGCCGATAAACAGGGGGAAACCGTCTGTTGCGGTAATCAGATAAAGGAAGGGACGGTTCAGGTTCATCTGAATGGTAAGAACTTCGTTGGGTATGCCTTCTCCTGCATATGCACCTGCAATGGTAAATGCGACAGCCTCAATTCCATTTTCGGACAGAACAATATGGGTATCCTGCTGTAAAAGCCCCAGATAGACAGGTTCATTACAGGTGGCCATGTTGGAGAAGTCTGCGGAAACAAGGTCAAAGGCGTTGGTTACACCCAATTGCTCCATTGCGGGGATCAGGTCATAGGATGCGGTGGTTTCGAATTTGGGAATACTCCAATCCACATGGGCGTTTTCGTAAGAACCGGTTTCGAAAATCTCCCAGAGCCTGTCTTCGGTCAGCAGGCTGTCAATGTCTGTGCCCTCATCCGGCAGAACAAAGACCATTCTTCCTGTGTCCAGAGGCAGATAGCTCTTGATATAACCCTCTCCAAGTACAACGCTGCCCATATCATCGGCTTTGTGCATATACTCGGTGGAAACGGCGTCCCCGCTTTCCGGGTAAAAGAGATCAGTGGTGTTATTATCCTCGTTAAAACGATCCATCCACTGGGTCTTGTACCACAGGGTGTTGACCAGAGACATAATGGTGGATTCATCCGGTTCCGGAAGCGGATGCAGGAGGCCACCGTTTTTTTCTGCGATCCAGGCACCCATGGCACGGCCGGCGTCCGGAGAGGAAAAATCAGCGGAATAAACATCGGCATAGTAATCCGTGGCGGCGGACATGACCCATTCCTGATTAAAGGTAACAGGACTGCCATCCGGAGCGGCATCATCCAGCCAGAGAGAATTGAAAATCTTTAAAATATTGATTTCGTTGTCCTTATAATTCACCCGGTAAAGCTTACCGTTCTCCTCTGCCAAAGTCGTCAGATCAGCGGCACCCAGAAGATTCATGATCTGGGTTCTGGTTTCGCCGGATGCACCGCTGGCAAGCAGGGAGAGGGTATGATAAAGACTGAGTGGGGAGTAACAGCCACTGGTGTCCTGATCTGTCAGCAGCCGGGCAGCTGTGCGATAGGCAAAGGTGTTGAGCAGAGCGGCGGTTTCATCAGAGACCTGATTATTCTTCCAGCGCTCACTGTTTCCCTGGGTATCATCATAGGCGAGGGACTCCGGGTACTGGGCAGCAGAGAGCAAAGTCACATCATAGGCGGAAACCGGAGCGGTTTCCGTCTGGACAGGTGCGGCTTCTTCCGCAATTTCAGCGACAGTTTTATCGTCGGCTGTCGTATCCGCTGCACCCTCTGCCGGGGCGGCTTCCAGTGCAGCACCGGCAGATTCGCTGCTTTCGGTCACGGCTGAACTGCCGGAATGGAAATCCAAATATTTCACCCCGGTGCCGATGATCGACAGTGCCAGAACAGCAGCTAGCACTGCGGGCCAGACCCGCCGGATGCGTTTTGATTTTCTGGATTCCATGATGTATTTGTCGTCTACCTCTCCGATACGGCGGAGCAGATCCATAGGGGTCATAGTGCAACACCTTCCTTTTCCAAAAGTTCACGAAGCTGCTTTCGCAAACGGAAAAGCATAGAGGTCACTTTACTTTCTGACATGTTCGTGTTTGCGGCGATTTCGGCAATGGGGGTCATGTGCCAGTATCGACGCATAAAAACATGACGCTGGATCTCTGTCAGAGAACCGAGAAATTTGTTGATGACCCGAATGATCTCCAGAGAGTCCATCTCGCTTTCGATGGTCTCACGACCGGAGACGCAGTAACTCAGTTCATCCAGAGCCAGTGCGGTTTCTCCGCCACCCCGTTTGGAGGCGCGGAGCTTCCGGTAACGGGTCAGCGCCAGATTACGGGTGATTTTTCCCAGCCATGCCCGGAATATCTGGGGGCGCTCCGGTGGAATGTTGTTCCATGCGGTGAGATAGGTGTCGGATACGCATTCCTCGGTTTCCTCTTTGATATTCAGAATCTGGTGGGCGATACCCTTGCACCAGGTGCCGTATTTCTGATGGGTGGCAGAGATGGCCTGTTCATTCCGGTTCCAGTGCAGGTCATAGATTTCCTGATCCTCCATGGGGATACCTCGCTTTCAAAAGAGCTTCCTTTATATGGACGCATCCATTCCGGAAATATTGCACGAATCCCGATGTTTTTATAAAATTTCCTGTTCGAGTTCCCGGAAATAGTGGTAAAGAGGTTCCAGCGTCCGGAAGGAATCTACCAGAAGTTCCGGAAGATCCGGGGAAAACAGCTGTTCCCCAGCGGGAATGTCCTGACGGAAGAAGCAGTTTTTCAGCTGATACCAGGGGAGAAGCTCATCCAGCTGGCCGGGCTTGGGACGTTTATAACAGG
This sequence comes from uncultured Oscillospiraceae bacterium, assembly GCA_964518645.1. GTDB lineage: Bacteria > Bacillota > Clostridia > Oscillospirales > Oscillospiraceae > HGM13006. The sequence goes on from CAZFGL010000047.1 coordinate 14,498, forward strand.
TGGAACTGTCCACAAAACGCCGGTCTGCCAGAAGCTTTTCTGCCATGGGAAGGAAGCTGTCCGGTTTTTCCAGAAGCTTTTTCCGGTGGGCGGTCATCAGGGCTGCCTTTGGGGCGTAGAAAATGAATCCGCAGCTGCCACCCTCCGGCCCAATCTGAAAGTACATGGAGGGGTGTTCACTCCAGAACACATTGTCCTCCCGGATACAGAACCAGAGATGCTCCTTGTATGGAATTCCGCCGGAGTACCGCACATCCCGGTAAATCCGGGCGGTTTTCAGAATGGTTCCCTCCAGCTGATATTTCTCCCGGACGACATCCGCCAGTTCCAGCATGGGACGATACAGAAAGGTCTCATATTCCTGCTTGTGGGCCTGAAACCACTCCCGGTTGTTGTTAAAGCGGATCCCCCAGAGAAAGTCAATGGTTTCAGGGCTGAAGCCTTTAAACATAGCGCACCTTGTCGGAAAGATCCTTTCGTTTGGGGGCGACGGGGGATTCGTCCGGGTAACCCAGCGCAATTACAGCAGTGAGATACTGATCCTCCGGGATCTGAAGCAGTGCGGGGAGGGCGTCCTCGTCATACAGTCCCATAATGCAGGAACCAAGTCCCTTGTCATAAGCAGCAAGGCACAGGGTCTCAGCTGCAATGCCTGCGTCAAACATCTCCCAGCGATCCTCTTTTCTGGTGGAGAAGCTGCCGTCACGGTTATAACCGCAGCGGGCCTTTTTTGTGGTCAGGAAAATGACTGCTGCCGCAGTGGAAACGATCCGGGCGTTATAGGAGGGGAGACAGTCCATGATGTTTTTGCGTGTCTCATCCTCCGGGTTCAGTGCAGCCACAAAGCCGACTGTCTGGGTGTTTTTCCAGGAGGGGGCCATCTGTGTGGCGGAGAGAATTTCCTCCAGCAGCTCACGGGATATGGGCTGCCGTGTGAAGGCACGAATGCTTCTGCGGTTTAAAATACTTTCCATTGTTTCCATAAATACACTTCCTTTTTAGAAAAGGGGAGCGGACAGAGCCGCTCCTCAGATTGGTTATTCTACAGTTACGGATTTTGCCAGATTTCTGGGCTTATCAATGTCGCAGCCACGATACAGGGACATATAATAAGAGAACAGCTGCAGGGGAATGACACTGAGGCTGGGCTGCAGGATCGGCTCGGTGACAGGAACCGTGATGTGGCAGTCAGAGGCATCCTGAAGCTTATCCTGAAGGGCGTCGGTGGTGATGGTGAACACCCGGGCGCCACGGGCCTTTGTCTCTTTTACGTTGCTCATGGTCTTGTCAAAGAGTGCGGGGGAGGTGGCCACAGCGACTACCAGCGTGCCGTCTTCAATCAGGGAGATGGG
>CAZFGL010000048.1:0-15746 GCA_964518645.1 uncultured Oscillospiraceae bacterium
AGACAGTCGTAAATTGCCTGACGCTTTTTGCTGAATCGCTGCATCACGCTGTTTGCCTCCTCCTTGTTGCTAATGAGAATTGTTATCGTTTATGACTGTATTATAGCAGATGGATTTTCCTTTGTAAAGACCTTTTTAAAAAATCTTTAGACAATTCAGACGACTGTTTTCTGGTGATTACGACGAACCCGGGGGGAGGTGCCGGGAAAACTGCAAATCCCTGTGGAGAAAGACCGCCGGGGCGCATAGACTGAAACAAAAAAGGGAAAGGAGCCTTCCATGCCGAATATCTTTTTAAGCCCCTCCACCCAGGAACGGAACCTGTATGTGACCGGGGGTTCGGAGGAATACTGGATGAACCGTCTGGCGGATGCCATGGAGCCGTATCTGATCGCCTCCGGGATCGAATTTTCCAGAAATTCGCCCGGGGGCAGTGCGGTTCAGTCTATCCGTCAGTCCAACCGGGGAAATTACGACCTCCATGTGGCCCTGCATTCCAATGCTGCCCCGGAGAATCTGTATGGGCAGATTCAGGGCAGCGACGTATATTATTATCCATCCAGCCGGGAGGGACAGCGGGCGGCAAATCTGATGGCGGATGCCCTGAAAGCCATCTATCCCCAGCCGGATCTGGTGCGGGCACTGGCCACCACCCGCATAGGAGAGGTGCGGCAGACCCGGGCACCGGCCATATTTCTGGAGCTGGCATACCACGACAACAACGTCGATGCCAACTGGATCACGGAGAATCTGGAACTGATCGCCCGAACCATTGTTCTGGCCCTGACGGAGTATTTCGGGATCCCTTTTCTGGAGCCGGGGCGAAGCTTCCCCCGTCCCGGGGTAGTGACCCTCAGCTACGGCACCCTGAATTTTCGCAGTGGGCCGGGGCTGGACAGTCCGGTAATCGGCTCGATTCCCAACGGTGCGGAGATCACCCTGCTCAATCAGGTGGGAGAGTGGTTTGAGGCGGAGTATCTGGATCAGGTGGGGTATGTGTCCCGGGTGTTCATCACAGAGGTATAAAAAGGGCGTGCTGCAGAAGAATCTGCAGCACGCCGGAATTATTTCAGGGGAGATTACAGCTTCACTGCTGCGTAGTAGCCCTCACGGGTAGCCCACTCGGCAGTTCTTGCACGGACACAGTCGCCTACTTCCATGCACTCGGCATCCTCGATCATCATGAAGGAGTCAGCCAGGGCGCTCTTGGAGCGCATGCCGGAAGCCAGAACGATGGTGTCGCCGTGGACAGTCTGCTCGTTGCCGTCAGCGTCGATGTAGGTAACAGCGCCGGGAGCAACGGATTTGCAGCGGGCGTTGGTCAGTTCGGTGAACATGCCCTTCTCGGCCTCGTCGCCCAGCAGAACCATCATCTCTGCACGGCAGGTGGGGGAAGCATCGGGAGCCAGCTTGGACTGCATCTCCACGATTGCAACCTTGATGCCCTTCTCGCACAGGTGCAGTGCGGTCTCGCAGCCGACCTGGCCACCGCCGATGATAACGACGGATTCGCCCAAGGTGTCCTCCTTGCCGTAGATGGAGGTGGCAACAACGCCGTTCTCAATGCCGGGCAGGGGCAGGATCAGGGGCTCAGCGCCCACAGCGATGATCACAGCGTCATAGTGACCCTGGAGCATCTCGGGGGTAGCCTCGGTGTTCAGCATAACACGGATGTTCTGTTTGTTCACCTGATATGCCAGATAATCCTTGTAGGAGCGGAGGGGATATTTGAAGGAGACGTAATCGGAGAAGCTCAGAGCGCCGCCCAGATGATCTTCCTTCTCGAACAGGGTGACCTCATGGCCGCGCTTGCAGGCGGTGAGGGCAGCGTTCATACCGGCAGGGCCGCCGCCGATGACAGCAACCTTCTTGCACTTGGTGGGAAGCTCAGCCTCGATCTTGGCAATGTGGTTCTCAAGACCCACCTTTGCGTTAACGGTACAGCCAAACTGATGGCCGAATACGGCGGTGTCGTGGCAGCGCATGCACTTGACACAGGGAACCACATCGTCCTCATTGCCGGCCATGGCCTTGTTCATCATGTCGGGGTCAGCGATGAAGGCACGGGCGATGGCAACGAAGTCACACTTGCCGGCGGCAAGGGCCTCTTCTGCCTCAGCCATGGTGCCGAAGCCGGAGACAGCGGTGATGGGAATATGGATTCTGCCGGACTTCTTGAACTCCTCAGCGATCCAGACGTTGGGATGGGGAGGCAGATGGCCGCAGGGATGGGTCCAGGTGTTCCAGCGAACAGGAGTCAGCATACCGGCGGAAACCTGAAGCACATCGATCTTGTCCTGGATGATCTCGCCGATCTTAATGCCCTCTTCCACATCGATGCCGCCGGGCTCATACTCGGTGCCGGACATACGAACCTCGATGGTCAGCTTCTTGCCGCACTTGGCACGAACTGCATCCAGAATCTCGCAGATGTAACGGCAGCGGTTCTCGGTGGAGCCGCCGTACTCGTCGGTACGATGGTTGGTCAGAGGAGACAGGAACTGAGCAATGGGCACGGAGTGTCCAAAGTGGAACAGAACACCGTCGAAGCCACACTCTACCAGAGCTGCACAGGCATCGGCAATGTTATTCTTGGTCTCTTCCATGACTTCCTTGGGCACTTCCTTACCGATGGGGGGAGAGCCCATGATGCAGCCGCCCTCGGAGCAGGTGTAGATGCCGGGGAAGAAGCCGATGATCTCCATACCGGCCTTTGCGCCGTGGAGATGGATCCGCTCTGCCAGATGCGCCAGCTTGTGTCTGTGGTTGTACTGGCGGGTGTCCCAACATGCGTGGGAGCCGTCGTCCTGAATGTCACAGTACTTAACGCCTGCGCAGTAGACCATGCCTACGCCGGCCTTGGCGCGCTGCTCGAAAAACTCAATAGCGTCCTCAGTGGGGTTCAGCTCACCGTTGCTGGTGGAGTGAATGGTGGAGGGAGCCACCACAATACGGTTACGATACAGGCTGCCGTTGACACGGATGGGGGCTGTAACGTGGGGGTAATGCTTATTCAAGTATATCACCTCATAAATAGTATTCTAATATCCCAACATTATTATAAAGAACTGCCGGAACATGTCAATGCGAAAATTAAAATTGACCGGGTGTTTTTGTGCGGTTTCTGGACGGTTTGTTTTTGAAAGATGCATTTTTAGGGGGAAACCCCGGCTTTTGCACCCAGTTCCGGAGAAAAACTTCCGGGAAGCGGGGAGGAGAAAAGACGGGAGAACAGGGGGAATTCCTACTGTTTTGATTGAATTTTCCCGGCTAAAGCGTTATAATACTCTGATAGAACAAGCGCTTCCCGTGGAAAGGAGTAAACATATATGAACCAAGATTTTATCCTGCTGGACGGCGGTATGGGTACCATGCTGCAAAATGCGGGGATGCCTCTGGGGGTTCTGCCGGAGACCTGGAATATTACCCATCCGGAGACGGTCACAGAGATCCAGCGCCGGTATGTGGATGCCGGAGCGCAGGTGCTCTATGCCAACACCTTCGGGGCAAACCGGCATAAAATCTCCGGCAGTGGATATACCGTTCCGGAGGTGATCCGGGGGGGCATTCAGGCAGCCAGAAATGCCGCCGGTGACAGAGACGTGAAGGTGGCACTGGACATTGGTCCCATCGGTGCCCTGCTGGAGCCTCTGGGAACCATGACCTTTGCGGAGGCCTATGATATTTTCCGGGAGATGGTGGTCGCCGGCGAAGAGGCCGGTGCAGATCTGGTGATCTTTGAGACCATGAGCGACCTCTATGAGGTCAAGGCTGCGGTGCTGGCAGCAAAGGAGCATACGAAGCTCCCTGTGTGGGTCACCATGACCATGGAGGCTACCGCCCGGAGTTTTGTAGGTGTGACCATTCCCGCCATGGCCCTGACCCTTACCGGCCTCGGGGTGGATGCCCTGGGCTTTAACTGCTCCCTTGGGCCGATGGAGCTGCTGCCTATGGTGGAGGAACTGTCCCGGTGGACAAGCCTGCCCATGATCCTCAAGCCCAATGCGGGGCTTCCGGATCCGGCCACAGGTGCCTATACCATCACCCCGGAGGAATTTGCCCGGGCAATGGTTCCCGCGGCAGAGCTGGGCGTGACCATTTTCGGTGGCTGCTGTGGTACCACACCGGACTTCATTGCTGCCCTGAAGGACTGCCTGAAGGACGTGAAGCCCGGCGTTCGCAGGACTCCGGATCGTCGGGGCGTGTGCTCCGGTACCTGTACCGCCGCACTGGACGGTGTCCGGGTGGTGGGAGAACGGATCAACCCCACAGGAAAGAAACGGTTCCAGCAGGCTCTGCGGGAGCAGGATTACGGATATATTCTGGAAAAGGCTGTGGAACAGCAGGATGCCGGTGCGGAGATTCTGGACGTGAACGTGGGCCTGCCGGGAATCGACGAGGCAGCGGTCATGGCCCGGGTGATCCGGGAGATCCAGGCTGTGGTGGAACTGCCGCTGCAAATTGATTCCACGGATCCTCAGGTGCTGGAGGCGGGACTTCGGGCCTATAACGGCAAGCCGATCGTGAACTCTGTCAACGGAGATCAGGAGACGCTGGATGCGATCCTCCCCCTGTGTAAAAAATATGGCGCAGCAGTGGTGGGCCTCTGTATGGATCACACCGGCATTCCCGATACTGCGGAGAAGCGGGTGGAGATTGGCCGGAGGATCCTTGCGGCGGCAGAGTCCTATGGGATTCCCCGGGAGGATGTGTTCCTGGACTGCCTGACCCTGACTGTGTCTGCCCAGCCGGATCAGGCCATTGAGACGGTGAAGGCTGTCCGCCGGGTCCGGGAGGAACTGGGACTGCATACGGTTCTGGGAGTCAGTAATATCTCCTTCGGCCTGCCCGCCCGGGAGCATATTACCGTCAGCTTCCTGACCCAGGCCATGGCAGCGGGACTGGATCTGCCCATTGTGAATCCCAATCAGAAGGCGATCATGGATGCCATCAGCGCCTACCGGGTGCTGTCTCTGGAGGATCCCAACGCCCAGAATTATATTGAACGGTTTGCAAACGCCCCCCAGGGGGAGACAAAAGCTGCCTCAGGTGGAGAGATGACCATTGAAGCAGCTGTCCTCCGGGGGCTCAAAGAGGAGACCGCGGCCCTGACCCGGAAGGCGCTGGAGACCATGCCCGAACTGGAAGTGGTGAACGACCTGCTGATCCCTGCGCTGGATCTGGTGGGAGAGCAGTACGAAAAGCAGAAGATCTTCCTGCCCCAGCTGATCTCCGCCTCCAATGCGGCCTGTGCCGGCTTCGATGTGGTGAAGGAGCGGATCGCCAAAGCGGGAGAAGGAAACGTGTCCAAGGGCAAGGTGATCCTTGCCACTGTCCACGGGGATATTCATGACATCGGCAAAAATATTGTAAAAGTGGTGCTGGAAAACTACGGCTTTACGGTGATCGATCTGGGACGGGATGTGCCCAAGGAGACCGTGGTAGAGGCCGCAATCCGGGAAAATGTATACCTGGTGGGGTTGTCTGCCCTGATGACCACCACTGTGAGCAGCATGGCAGAGACCATTCAGGCGCTCCGGGAGAGTGGCCACGACTGCAAGGTCATGGTGGGCGGTGCCGTGTTGACGGCGGAATATGCCCGGGAGATCGGGGCGGATTATTACGCCAAGGACGCCAAGCAGAGCGCGGATATTGCAAAGGAAGTATTGGGAGGCAAGGAACAGTGAGTTTACATAATTTCTTAAAAACCAATACCCTCCTGTTTGATGGAGCCATGGGTACCTATCTCATGGGCAGAGACCGCCGGTTCGGTGGCTGCTGTGAAAAGGCGAATCTGGAAGCGCCGGAGCTGGTGGCAGAAATCCACCGGGAGTATCTGGCCTCCGGCTGTGGTGCCATTAAGACCAATACCTTCGGCGCAAACCGCACCGCATTGGGACAGACCCTTTGTGAGCAGGTCATTGCCGGGGGCTGGAGGATTGCCACAGAAGCGGGGAAGGATGCCTTTGTGTTTGCGGACATCGGGCCGATCACCACAGCGGTACCGGATCTGTTGGAAGAATACCGGTTCGTGGTGGATCAGTTCCTGAAGCTGGGCGCAGAAAACTTCCTGTTTGAGACCCACAGCGACATCGGCGTGCTGCCTCAGGTAGCCGCATATATCCGGGAGAAGCAGCCGGATGCCTTTATTATGGTCTCTTTTGCGCCCCTCCCCGACGGCTTTACCCGGGATGGCCGGATGGCGTCCCGGCTGCTGGAGGAGCTGGATCAGGATCCCAATGTGGATGCCCTGGGGCTGAACTGTGTGACCGGAGCGAGACATATGGTAGATCTGGTGAAGGAACTGGGACAGCTGCAAAAGCCCCTCTCCGTGATGCCCAATGCGGGTTATCCCTCCGTGGTGGGAACCCGTACCGTCTATGACGGCTCCCGGGATGGCCGGATGGCGTCCCGGCTGCTGGAGGAGCTGGATCAGGATCCCAATGTGGATGCCCTGGGGCTGAACTGTGTGACCGGAGCGAGACATATGGTAGATCTGGTGAAGGAACTGGGACAGCTGCAAAAGCCCCTCTCCGTGATGCCCAATGCGGGTTATCCCTCCGTGGTGGGAACCCGTACCGTCTATGACGGCTCCCCGGCCTATTTTGCCGGTCAGCTCTCTGAACTGGCGGGACTGGGGGCAAAGATTCTGGGTGGCTGCTGCGGTACCACGCCGGAGCATATTCAGCTGACCGCCGAAGCCCTTCGCCGGGAGCCTGTACGATCCGTACCTCTGCGGGAAAAGCAGAAGCAGGAAAAGCCCCAGACGCCGGATTCCTTCTGGGATGACCTGTGTGATGAGAAAAAACGCCCCTTCGCTGTGGAGCTGGATCCCCCGGAGGGGGCAGACGTGACCAAATTCATGGCCGGGGCAAAGGAACTTCGGGACAACGGTGCCGGGGTGATCACCATTGCGGACTGCCCCATCGCCCGTGCCAGAATGGATTCCAGCCTGCTGGCCTGTAAGGTTCGCAGAGAACTGGGAATGCAGGCACTGCCCCACATGACCTGTCGTGACCGGAACCTGAATGCCACGAAAGCCCTGCTGCTGGGGCTGAGTGCCGAGGACATTCACAATGTTCTGGTGGTGACCGGCGATCCGATCCCCTCCGCCAGTCGGGACGAGGTCAAGAGTGTCTATAATTTCAATTCCCGGATGTTGGCGGGGTATATTACCGGGCTTGGGAAAACCGTGCTGCCTGCACCCTTCCATGTGTTCGGGGCGCTGAATGTGAATGCCCGGAATTTCCGGGTGCAGCTGGATCTGGCGCTGGAAAAGGAGAAAAACGGTGTCTGCGGGTTCCTGACCCAGCCGGTACTCACAGAGCAGGGGCTGGAAAACCTGAAAAAGGCCCGGGAGACCCTGTCCGGCAAGATCCTGGGTGGCATTATTCCCATTGTAAGCCATAGAAATGCCCTGTTTATGAATTCCGAAGTGGCAGGAATTACGGTGGACGACCGGATCGTGGATATGTATCAGGGACTTGACCGGGAGGCTGGCGAAGCCCTTGCGGTGAAGATCTCCACGGCGGTGGCGCAGGAAATCGCCCCCTATGTGGATGGATATTATCTGATTACCCCCTTCGGCAGAACCGGCCTGATGGCACGGATCATGGATGCCATCCGGGAACAGGAAAACAACTGAAAATGAATGAAGGCGTGCTGCAAAAGGTTTGCAGCACGCTTTTTTCACATCTTATTGCCCGGAAACTTGTAGCAGTGGCACAGGCGGTGTTTCCGGCTGACTCCGGCAGTAATCCTTATAGGCAGCCAGATCGATCAGAGGCTCATCGCTGAGGACAAAAAGCTCCAGCTGTCTGTCTGGGAAGGATTGAAAATACGAAAATGTGTGGCTGTAGCAATAAGGCTCGGCACCGAACTTGTCTCTGCTGCTGTCAGAGACGAGGAAGAAGGCGGAGCCGTCGAAGGTTACATAGTATAAAATGGGGTCGCCCTCTGTGGTGAACTGGGCGATCACGACTTCCGCAGCCTCGCCAGCTTCAACATTTTTGCAGAAATCCGTCCAAAAAGTCCCGTTTGCAAGGTTACCATGAGGCATCTGGATCACCAGATCGGTTTGCTCGCAGATTTCACGATACCCAGCTGGAAAGGCAGCGAGCATTTCAAGCACACCTTCGGGCGGGGCAGAATCCATTTGAAGGGATGCGGCCTGCTCCGGTTTACACCCGACCACGAGACAGACTGCCAGTATCAAACACAGAGAAAAACAAAACCGTTTCATGCGTGAAACCTCCTCGTAAAACAGGTGGTGTTTTCTGCTTTCAGGTTCAGTATAGCAGAAAAAGGAGATAAAGACAATGCTACTCCGGAAGGGAAATGAACAAATTCTCTTAAACTGGGGACGTGCGGGAGAAACGGAAAAGATGGAGAAGAGTGGGTAGAAAAGCAATTTCTGGTTGCAGGGAGGGGAGCCCTGCGATATAATAAGAGAAGAACCTGTTGCAGGGAAGAGGAATATCTGCCAAATTAGAAAAGTCGTTCCGGCGGAGCTGTATAATATATCACGATCCGTTCCGGCGAACAGAAAAGACAGGAGTGAGAAAATGTATTGTGGGCGATGTGGGTGCAAGTGTTCACCGCAGGGGCAGTTCTGTACCAGATGCGGTGCGCAAATAATTAAGCAAACAAAGCGCAGGGGCGTGAGCCTGTGGGTGATTGCGGCCATCTGTGTGGTTGTGATTATTGGGGCTGCTGTCGCCGGAATTCTGCATGTTTCCCGTGATGTGTCCGATGTCGAAGTGACGGGGGCAGGCAGGGATCACAGTGCAGTGGTTTCAGAGGTGGAGGTTTCAGGAACGGCAGTACCTGTGACGGAATCCGGGGAGGTGGCTGCCCCTGTTGTGGAGGCTGTCCCTGCTGTGGAGCGGGAGACCGTGGATCCTGAGATCATACAGAGCATGGCAAATGATGTAGCGGCCAGAAGTCTTGCGTATATGTTCACCCATAAAAGCAGCGAGATCCTGAACGCATATGAATACGACTTCGACTTTGACGGCAATGAGGATCTGATCATGGAACTGGATTTTCCAGAGGCGAGCCGTGATTTTATGCTACTGGTTCCGGCGGATGGCTTTTCCCGGCTGTATACAGTTACGGATATGAGCGCTGCGGGGGGTGTGGATCTGTATGTCAGCTATGCGACACAGGATATTGTTATGTGTAAATTTTATAGTTCCGCAGGATATTCTATGGCGTTGTATCGCCCCCTGTTTGGGGAGACGTTTGCCGAAATGAAACGGGAAACGAATATGGAACTGGTGGATTTCTATACATATCAGGTGGACGGGAGAGAGGCCACAAAAGCGGAGTTTGATGCAAAGCTGGAGTCTATGAATCTCCAGCCGATGGAAAGCGAGAATGCTACGCCTGAGACAGCCTTTGCGGTTGTATATGAACTCCCCGGGGATCAAATCGAATACCTGCTGGATGCGGTGGCGGATATGTCCTTTTTCTCAGAATATCATAAAAGGGATATTAACGGGGATGGGGCTCCGGATGCAATGCTGATTGCTGAGGTGCATGAGGGACAGCCTTTTGGGGTCGAGGCCATCAATGAATACGGCACCTATGAACCCGCCCAAACCCATGAATGGAGTGAGTGCGGTATCCTGATCCAGTCCACAGAAAAGGGTGTTTCTGTACGAGTATCAGAGGCAAACTGGATCCGGCAATTGATGGGATACCGGGAGTCGATGGCCGAAGAGGAACAGTGGGTTACGGATGGGTATTACGGCGTTGTGCGGGAAAAGGGTGTTTCCGCAGGCGGAACGGTTAAGTAATATCATGTGCCTCAGATCAATATTGCCTCAGAAGAGGTAGATCGTATCAACGCCGAAATAATGGAGATATGCAAAGATGATATTGCTGTATGCAGGGATTCGTCAGATCAGTCCGATAATTACGAGATATATGAGGTTGACTATGAATGGATGGTGAACGGCGATGTGCTGTCATTGATGATGAGTCGCCTAACCTTCCATGCTCCCTGTTATTACTATTCCTTCAATATCTCGCTGTCAACCGGGGAGCCTGTATCCCGGGAGGCAATACTGGAAGAGTGCGGATACACTGAGGAAGAATACCGTGCGAAGGTGAAAATGGCCATGGGCTCAAAGTTTTGGAATTTCACGGGGCCGAATCCATGCTACGAAGATAATGAATTCTTGCAGTCAACGATTTCGGAAGAGAATATTGATGCGGCACAGCCCTATATCAATGAGGACGGGGAGCTTTGTATTACCTGTGTTGTCCATTTGCCGGCCGGCGGAGGGAAATGTCCAGAATATATTAATCTGGAAAAGTTTGAGGTCTCTTCTTATTATGCAGAGGAAGTCAAAGCGCCATAACCATGAGCTGGTGACGAGAGTATGGATGCACTGCCTTTGGTGTCCATAGATTTGAAACTTAACCTGGGGGGCTTATTATGAAAATCTGCATCGACATTGACAGGGATTATTTCGCCGTTGATATCTGGCAGAATGGTGAAATAAGACACGAGATAATCAGATGGGACAACGAACTGAGGGATACAGCGCAGCTGCGCAGTTTTCTCACAGAGACGGCGCGTTCCGGGGAGATTGCTGAATTGACGTATGTCGTTCCCTTTGGGGTAAGCCCCAGCCAGTTGGAACTGCTGCGTGATATATACCCGGCGGAAGTCGTTCGATGTGTGCGCGGGACAGATGCGATGGCGCAGGGGATCTTCGGCCGGGATGGGGATGTGCCCTGCTGTGCCTGTGTCTATATAACGGGGACAACCCTGGATCTGGCCTTTTATGTCCCGGAAAAGGGCGGTCTGCGAAGAATCACGCAGGCGGTGATGAAGGTCAGCGATGAAAGGAAGGTCCTGAGCTCCAATGCGCTGGATTCTCTTGCCCTGATGGAGCGGATACCGCGGGATGGTCTCAGAGATTTGCAGGAAACTCTGGGCAGGATGGAATATGAGTTCCCTGAACTGGTTGATCGTGCGTTTGTTGCGGGAAACGAGCATGTTTGTCAGGCATGGGCATCCCAGTCGGAAGCGTATGACTTTTTCAAAGTGATGGTGAAACAGGACAGCATTGCTTCCGGTGTGTTTGCTTATTCCGGGCTTGCGGTGAAAAAACAACTGGCATATAATATTTCCCTTTTGACCCGGGAGAAAAAGTGTGTGATTGTCCCCAGAGGGACGGAGCTTCCCTGCCGCAGAAAAGCAGATGTGCGATATATTGCCTGGGCACAGAAGAGCACCGTGTTCCTGCTTTCTTATAATGGACAGGCGCCTGTTGGGGCATGCGTTCCCTGGCAGTTTAAGACGGATGCGACGATTTATTGCAGCATAGACAATGATGAGAAAGTAACAGCGTGGATGGTAGAGGACGGACAAAGCTATGTGCTCATGCCCAATCTTTTTGAGACTCTGGATGAAACAACGGAGGGAATACCGGAATATGCCGATGCGATTCCCGGTGAGATGGACGCATGAGAAGAGAAATGCAGAAACAACACGTCAGGGCGCCGGGGAAATATAATTTGTATCAGTAGTTCAGGTGGAAGAAACACCGGATCATACATAAATAGGGAAAAAGGCGCGTTACCCAGAGGTGTGTTGAGGGGTAATGCGCCTTTATTCGCACTTTTAACTTCGATGAAGATGACAGGAAAGAGAAGAGCCTAAAAATATGATTGTAATTAACATGGGTTAATTACAATTTTAGCAAAAGAGACTATAATAATGTCGGAATTCCAAAAAACAAACAGAAAAGGTTGGAGGGATACTTGTGTTGAGCGTGGATGAATTTCTGGCGGAGAAGCTTCACACAAATAATCAGGAATTGATTGCCGAGGGCATTCGTAATATGAAGTATTCGCATTACTCCAAGGGCGAATATATCGTAAAAACAGGGGAGCCGATCGCTATGTTTCGGTTCCTTGCGACGGAGGGCCTTGTCCGCTGTGTGTACCATACGGAAAAGGGCAAGGAGATCACGGAGATCACGGAATGCATTGTGTCCAAGGTGGGCAACTGTGTGATGCCCAGTGCTGTTCTGGATGAACCTTCGCCCATTGATATGGAAGCTCTGACGGATGTGGGGATTATCTCGTTCCCCATTGAGGTGGTGCGCAAGCTGGAAGAAAAGTATCCGGAGGTGCTGCGGATGGAAAATGCGGCGCTGACGGAATGCTGGGTGGAACAGTGGGAGATGAAGCGTCTCCGGTACGAGTATGATGCAAAGGAACGGTATCTGTGGTTCTGCCGGACGCATCCCGGTGCCGTGGATCAGATGCTGAATAAGCATATTGCTTCTTTTCTGGATATGTCGCCCGTGTCTTTAAGCTGTATCAGAAGACAACTGGCAGAGGAAGAAAATGTGTAAAAATGGACATGGTTCCATTCGATTTCATGCTACATAGGAGGAATTAAAATGGCGGGATTTTGTGGAAACTGCGGCAGACCTCTTGTAGATGGTCAGCCTTGCAGCTGCATGACAGCAAAACGGGATGAAAACAGAACGGTTAATGCTGGAACCGGCTATAATCCGGCAGTGGGTGTTCCCGCCGGTGGTTACAACCCGGCAACAGGTGCACCCGCCGGCGGCTATAATCCGGCAACGGGCGCTCCCGCCGGTGGCTACAACCCGGCAACGGGCGCTCCCGCCGGTGGCTACAACCCGGCAACGGGCGCTCCCGCCGGTGGCTACAACCCGGCAACGGGCGCTCCGGTCGGTGGCTACAACCCGGCAACAGGCGCACCCGTCGGTGGCCACAATCCGGGCGCTGGACAGCCGGATTACGTGGAGAACTTCACAAAGGAGGCAAAGGGTGCCCTGCGGGAACTGCTGCCCCTTCTGAAGCAGCCCCTCACCAGAACCGTTGCCCTTGCAGGCAGCGGAAACCGCAGTGTGGGCATTACGGGAATTCTTGCGGAGATGCTTTCGTGCGTCATACTGGTAGCGGTCGTGTGGAAGAGTTTGGTGAACTATATCATTCAGGATTTGGGGTTCGACTACGCTGAAGAGATAGATGAGGTGTATGCAACGCTGGATAGGGCAGGATTCAGCGGGCCAAAGCTGATTATGATTACAGTCGTGTGCGTTGTGGGCTTTGCACTGCTGAGAGCCCTGTTCCTGAAGCTGTTCACCAAGGATGTGTTCAAGGGAGATACCAACTATTCAGCCATGCTGACGGTTGTAGGTACACGGAGCCTGTTTATGGCAATCCTGCTGCTGGTGGCACTCCTTGTTGGACTTCTTTCTCCGCTCTGGGGCATTGGGCTGTTTGCACTGGCTGTGGGAGCGGTCAATGCCATTGAACCGATCTGCTATATGAGTGTGGCCCGTCTGGATGGCAATAAAAAGCTGTTTGTCTATATGATCGCAATGGTTGTCATGATGATTGTAACGCTGATCGTTGTAAAGGCTGGCGGCTCTGCATTCTTCGGCAATGTCAAGTACGTCATTGGAAAGTACTTCTGATAAAGGTGGTTTGCAATGTATTGCAGTGGATGTGGCAATAATCTTACCGGCGCAGTACGATTTTGTCCGAGATGCGGGGCGCCGGTGAACCAGGCACGACCGGGGCAGTCCGTACAACCGGTGCGACCGGTACAGCCGGTGCGACCGGTACAGCCGGTGCAGCCCGTACAGCCACCCCCGGGAGCTGTTGTCCCGCCGGGTCCCCCTGCTGTGATGCCGGCAACACCGCCCAATGTAAAGGTGAAGCATCGCCATTATGGCTGGATTCTGGTGCTCCTGCTGGTGCTGGGGGCAGCCGGGTTTTACATCGTGCGATATGGGATACAGACACCCACCCAGACCCTGGAGGCGTTCTGCGAGGACATGTCCACGCTGGATTACAGTTCTGCATTCAGCCGCGTGGCTGGCGGCTCGGAGGATCTGTATGATGATGCGCTGGGGGTAATGGGAGATCTGATGGACATTGATCTGGGTCTCTATGGGGATCTGCTTCAGGGCCTCGGAGGATTCACTGCCGGGATGGGGCTGATCCCGTCTGTGGAGGTGGAGATCAAGTCTATTGAGTACATAGACGGAAACTCCTGGTATGATGCGGAGCATTGCACGGTGTATGCGGTCTTGGTTCTCAAAGAGCCGGGTTTTGACGAGCCGTACTATGAGGACTGGACTGTGGATATGTGCCGCTCCGGGCTCAAGTGGCTGATTGATCCTTCGGCCCTTGAGGATATGTTCTGATATTGTGACTGTAGGTTCACCCGCGAAGATCCTTTATTCCGTATAAATCTGAAACCGCCGTTTTCTTACGAAAACGGCGGTTTTTCTGTGTAGTATCCTGTTTGCGCGTTGTTTTCAGAGAACTTTAGTTTGCTTATCACAGACTGTGCTTTGTATGGAGATGCCCCCTATCAGAAGGTTATTGCATCCTCTGTAGGTCTTCGGATAAGAGCGATAGTTTCATCGTTTTCGTCCCTTATGTCCAGCCACGCACCAAGAGGCATATCACTGTCTCCGTAGCACTTATCGAAATATAGGTTTTTATATGGATTATAAAGGATACGGTTTTTCAGTTTTTGTTCGTCAAGCTCTGTGCGGATTCGCAGGCAGGCTCGTTCTTTGAATGATTTTCCGGATGCTTTTGTCTGGTCAACCTCAAGGCAGAGCATTACAAGCATAGAGAAAAAGTCTTCCTTGCTCATTCCGTAGCGGCCATTTACATAAGGGAACGCCCCAATAACCTCACAATACTTTCGTGGCAAACAGTTTATTTCTTCCTTGTACTGTGGGAAGTTGTCGAGGATTTTACAGTAGGGTTTTCCTGCTGTATACCTCTCCATCTTCCATGTTCAGGTTCATTATAGCTGCTGAATACAACCGGGAAGGACACGCGGGATTGTGCCAAGAGTTCTTTGGCGCTTGGTATCGTTTTTCTTCCGGATTTGGGGAACACAATCGGTTGCAAGGAACTGGTCTCAGGCAAAAATGCAAGTTGAATTGCATTCCGTTCCTTGGTGAAGCGGATTTCGATGGGGCGCTTTGAAAAGAATCTGGCTAGGTCCGAACTCAGAACAACGTCTCCGGAGGCATGTATGGTGGCGCGCATGGCAGTTTTGGAGACCGGCGGTGTAACAGCTACGCAAAAATCTCCATCTGGAATGTTTTTCAGGTCTACCATAATTATTCTCCTTTCATGTTCAGTGTGGAGAGAAACTCCACAGTTGTTTTGAATTAAAGTTCTGCGGGTTTGTCGGGTTATCTGGATGTTTTCACAATAGCACGTTATATCTCCAATGTCAATACATATTTTCATAGGATATATAAGGTATTGCACAAGTGTATTGACGTCTGAGGATAGACATGCTACACTTATATCGTCGCATCACCGGAATACAGGTGGTGTGTGGATTGAAATATAGGCTATGTTAGGTAAGTTCCCACGTATGATTGATACCTGCATCTCGATTTCGAGGTGCAGGTATCAATTTTTATTACAACAGCCATGACAAGGGACATAAAAAACAGGCGGGCATGTACGTTGATCGTGCATGCCCGCCCTGTAAAGGGAGATATAAGAATTTACGATACCTGCTCAAACTGGCTGTTATACAGGTCAGCATAGAAGCCACCCTTGGCCAGAAGGGTTTCGTGGTTGCCACTTTCAATGATGTCGCCGTTGTTCATCACCAGGATCAGATCGGCATTCTTAATGGTAGAAAGCCGGTGGGCGATGACGAAGGAGGTTCGACCATGCATCAGTGCATCCATGGCATCCTG
>CAZFGL010000049.1:0-15723 GCA_964518645.1 uncultured Oscillospiraceae bacterium
AGCAGGCACAGATGATACGCAATCACCGTCAGAGACTGACCCAAGCCCTTGGGCGGGAGCCCACACTGGGTGAAATTTCAGAAGCGACCGGTCTGGAGCCTGAGGAAATTGCTGTAATTGAAACCGCAATGATTCCCGCAGACTCTCTGCAACGCCCCACCGGAGAGGACGGATGCAGCCTGGAACAGCTTTTACCCGGAGAAGGCATTGAGGAGCGCATCATAGAATCGGTTTCCCTGAGGGATGCCATCAGCAGTCTGGAACCCCGTCAGAGAGCGGTAATCGACATGCGCTATTTCCGTGGTATGACACAGGAAAAGACCGCCTTTGTCCTTGGGGTCAGTCAGGTGCAGGTATCACGGATCGAACGGAAGGCATTAAAGGAACTTAAAAATCTGCTGGATTGATTTCCCGTGCTGCATATGCGGCACGGGCTTTTCTGCCCCATTTTTGTCCCTTAACATCCGGTATAATAGCACCAGATCAAACGAAAGGGGTTAATAAATATGTACGAGTTCCGTTATGTTCGAGGTCATGTTGAGGTTTATGATATGAAGGGCTGCTTCCTGTTTTCCGCAGATAACGAGCGTGAAGCCCGGGAAGAGCTGGAAGAGGACTGAAATAATCCTTTGAAACCATCCGTTTTTGTTGTATAATATATGAAAACGGAGGTGAACCCCCTTGAATAACTATAAATTCCGTGTATCTTACGACGGCAGCCGCTATTCCGGCTGGCAGCGTCAGGGCAATACCCGGGCAACCATACAGTTTAAGCTTGAACAGGCCATTTCCGGTGTCATTGGAGAGGAAATTGAGCTGGCCGGTTCCGGACGCACAGATGCCGGTGTTCATGCAGTGGGGCAGATCGCCAATTTTAAGACAAACAGGTATCTGGATCTTAATACCATCGCCGATGAAATCAACCGCGCTCTTCCCGAGGACATCGCTGTGTTTGATTTCACACTGGCATCCCCCAGATTTCATGCCCGGCTCAGCGCCAAAGAAAAGACTTACTGCTATACCATCCGGAACGGTGAGGCATCTGATGTTTTTCTGAGAAAATATGAATACAAGATCCCCCAGCCGCTGGATCTCGATGCCATGGAACAGGGGAGCCGTTATCTGCTGGGCACCCATGATTTTGCCGGTTTTTCTACCGGACGCACCAAAAAGTCCACCCAGCGCCATATCCGACAGATACGGATTGCCCAGGACGGCACAAAGATCACCCTTTCCTTTACAGGAAACGGCTTTTTGTACAACATGGTGCGCATTCTTGCAGGAACCCTCATTGAAGTGGGCAGGGGAGAGCGGACACCGGAAAGCATTCTTCAGGTTTTTGAAACCAAAGACCGGAGTAAGGCCGGCTTTACCGCTCCGGCACAGGGACTCTGCCTGATGGAAGTGCTGTATTAAAGATTCATTTACCAAAGATACAGGAGAATCAGTTTTATGAACTACGTTTGTAACGGTACATATAAAAGCTTTGTGGCGCTGGACTTTGAGACCACAGGACTGTCCGGCACCAAGGACTGTGTAACAGAGATCGGCGCTGTGAAGGTGCTGGATGAGAAAGTGGTACAGCGGTTTTCCACGCTGGTAAACCCGGGTCGGCCGATCCCACCGCGGGTGGTTGCCCTGACCGGCATCTCCAACGATATGGTGGAGGATCACCCCAGGATCTGGGAGATACTCCCTCTGTTTCTTGACTTTCTCGGTAATCTGCCACTGGTCTGCCATAATGCCAAGTTTGACTGCAAGTTTTTAGAGCGGGATCTGTTGAAAATGGGACGGACAATTGATAATCCCGTTGACGACACGCTGTCCCTTGCCCGTCTGGGTGTTCCCGGGCTGGGCTGTTATAAGCTCGGATTCCTGACGGATCATTTTGAAATTCCGCTCAGGGATGCTCACCGGGCATGGTGCGACGCAGAGGCCACCGCAAAACTGTATCTGAAGCTTCAGGAGATCTGATTTCAGACCGCAAATACCATAACAGCTGCCCCCCGGTTTCAAAGATCCGGAGGGCGGCTGATTTTTTATGATTGCATTATTTGAGCCAGAGTGCGCCGGTGGGACAGGTATGTACACAGGCAGGGACAAACCCGTTTTCAATCCGTGCAGCGCAGCCATCGCATTTTTTTGCTTTTTGTTCCCCGGTCAGGGTAATTACCCCCAGGGGACATACCCGGACACAGGTACCGCAGCCCACGCATTTGTCCGGATCCACCTGGATATAGCCCCGGGAATCCCGCTCCATTGCGTGAGCAGGGCAGCTGTTCATACATTTTCCGCAATGGACACAGCCAACGGAATAATATTTCAGCGAGCTGTCCTTTTCCCGAAGTTCCACAAATCTCAGAGGACGCTCAACCCCGTCGATTTTGGTATCCCGCTGATCCATACATGCCATTTGGCAGGCCATGCAGCCGGTACATTTGTCAGCATCAAACTGAATTTTCATTTATGCGTCCTCCTTTCTGATGGAGCACCGAATACAGCGATAGCCGGGGAAGCCGGAATAGGGATCCCGGTGTTCAGAAGAGAGCAGGCTGTTGGCATCTGCCTCCCGGTAGCCATGGTACAGACTGACCATCCCCGCAGGAATCGCTCCGGTGGGATTGGCCACAACCATAACCGTACCGTGGGCCGTTTCGATTCGGATCCGGTCACCTTTTCGGACGTTCAGTCTGTCAGCATCCTCGGGACTGATGTCTGCCATAGCCACTGGCCGGAGAGAACGGGCCATGGGACAGTCGTGAAGCCGGGAATGCAGTCCCCCGGGAATCCGGATACCCGTGGAAAGGATCATGGGATAAGCTTCAGGATCCCCGTCGTCCTCAGAGGGGCGGTAAGTGGGCAGAGAATCCAGCCCCGGCGCATTCAGCTTGGCAATCACCGTAGAATCCAGTTCAAATTTCCCCGTGGGTGTCCCGAACCCGTGACTGCCGGTTGGCAGGATCTCAAGTCCCTGAATCTTCTGGGGCAGCTCCGGATGCTTTTTCAGTTCTTCCAGATCTATGGGCGTATTGCGCAGCATACGTCTGAGGCAGGTATCTGGGTCAGATGTAATATAAGGTTCTGTGATTCCAAGACGCTTTGCCAGAGAAATGATGATCTCGTCATCCCTGCGGGATTCGTACAGAGGCTGCACTGCCGGTTGGGTATACTGGGCGTGACCACCGCCGAAAACCTTGAATTCAGCCCGCTCATAGGAGGTACAGGCCGGAAGTACAATGTCCGCCAGCTTTGCACTGTCGGTCATGAAAATATCCACATCCACAAAGAACTCCAGCTGTTTCAATGCCTGTTCCATTTCCTTTGCCCCGGGGAACATGCGGAAGTTCATACCGTGTGCGTAAAGTCCCCGAATGGGATAGGGGGCACCTGTCAGAATCGTCCGGGACAGATCGCAGGCCTGCATTTCTCCGGTGATCTTATGCCACAGAGGGAAGCGCTCACAGCCAATGGGCAGTGGACCATTTTCCGGATAGCATTCCACAGAGAACTCCGGCTCCCTGGTTTCAAATCCGCCGATGGAGTGGGCATAGGTGAGGGGTGTAGGAATCATACCGCCCTTACGGTCATAGCAACCTGTCAGTGCGGAAAGAGCCATAACCGCCCGGTGGTTTTGCATGCCGTTTTTGAAATGAACCAGAGAGGCATTGGAGGGGTTAATGGCAAGCGGCAGGTTCTCACCAATCATTTTCGCACAGGCGGCAATTTCCTCCGGGGCAAGGCCGGTGATCTGTGCGGTTTTCTCCAGGGTAAATTCCTCCACATACTCCCGGTAGGCTTCAAACCCGTGGACATGCTCCCGGATATATTCCCTGTCGATCCAGCCGTTACGGATCAGTTCCCGCCCCAGACACAGTGCCAGAGCACCATCGGTTCCGGGCTTGATCCGGAGATGAAGATCCGCATTTTGAGATGCCGGGGTAATTCTGGGGTCGATAATAATAACCTTCATTCCCCGGGCTTTGTTATGCATCAGCCCACCATTCATCAAATAGCTTGATATGCCGGGATTCGCGCAGAAGCCTAAAAAGCAGTTGGCGTTGCCCAGATCCGGCTGAACCATTTCTGCCCCTGTAGCGCATTTCCACGAGAGTATGGTGGAAGTAAAGCAGGACGAGGATTCACTTCCGTAGTTCACTGAACCGAAGGTATAGGCAAGCCGCTGCAAAAAGGGCCGGTACCACTTGTTATAGCCGGAATAAAAAGCCACCTCATGGGGACCTGATTCCTGCTTGATCTGATTCAGCCGCCGGGCGATCTCATCCAGCGCCTCGTCCCAACTGATGGGTTCAAATTCACCGGAGCCTTTTTCGCCCACCCGCCGAAGGGGCGTTTTGATCCGGTCTGCCCGATAGATATAATCCCGGGCTGCATAGCCTCTGGCGCAGAGCTTCCCGTGGTTGGTTGGATGGGCATCGGTACCCTCCACCTTAATGATCTTCCCATCCTGTACATAACAGGTTACCCCACAGTGAGGGCCGGGGGCGCAGATATCGCAAAAGGTGTTATGCAGAGTGATCCCGGTGTCGGCTCCGGGCAGCGTTCCTTTGATTTTTTCCTTTGTATTCATGGACTTCTCCTCCATTCACTTGGAGAAATTATAACACATTCAGATTCCCTTGTCACCCTCCATGGCAGATCTCAGTTTTGCCAGCGCCTTTTTTTCGATCCGGGAGACGTAACTTCGGGAGATCCCCAGTTTTTCCGCCACCTGGCGCTGGGGCAGAGGGGTACGGGAAAGCAGCCCGTAGCGCCACAGAATCACCTCCCGCTCCCGTGGGGACAGAATTTCGTCCAACAGTTCCAGAAGTTTTCCTGTTTCACTGCGAATATGTACCCGCTCACACAGATCTTCCTCCGTGGAGAGAATATCCATCAGCTGCAATCCGCTCTCCTGTCCATTTTCTATCACCTCAGAAAGGGACACATCCCCGGCACTTTTCCTCTGAGACCGGAAATACATCAGGATTTCGTTCTGAATACACCGCCCCGCATAAGTTGCAAGCCGGGCTCCCTTTTTTTCATCAAAGGTAGAGATGGCTTTGATCAGGCCGATGGTACCGATGGAGATGAGATCATCCTGATCCGATGCCGCGGCATAGTACTTTTTGAGAATATGGGCGACCAGCCTGAGATTCCGCTCGATCAGAATATTCCGGGCTTCCAGATCTCCCTGTGCGCTTCTTTCCAGATAGAACTGTTCTTCCGTCTGGGACAGGGGCTTGGGAAAAGAACCGGATGCAGTAGTCAGGCGCAGGGAATACAGTAACGTGTTGGCCGTCAATATGAGTCCGATCATTCATTTCACCTCATATCAGCTTATGATATGACAGGTTGTCTGTTTGACCGGAAATAAAAACTTCCGGAGCATCCATGGACACTCCGGAAGGAAAACATGTAATTATGAAAGGCCGTATTCCTTCGCCAGTTCACGGAAGAAGGGGAGGGAACGGACAATGGTATCATGGCTGACGCAGTAGGCGATCCGCACATATCCGGGGCAGGCAAAGCTGCTGCCGGGTACCATCAGGATATGATACTTTTTAGCCCGGTTCACGAACTCCTTCTCATCAGGAGTGGGGGCCTTTACAAAGAGATAAAACGCGCCCTGAGGCTTGATGCAGGAAAAACCGCACTCCTTCAGCCCATTATACAGGGCCTCCCGGTTTTTATCATATGCAGCAACATCGGTCTGCTCATCAATACACCGGGCTACTGCACGCTGAAGGAGGGAGGGAGCGTTGACAAAGCCGGAAACCCGGGTGGCGATCCCGGCAGCTGCATAGATCAGTTCGAAATCATCCACTTCATTGGGGATCAGCAGATAACCGATCCGCTCGCCGGGCAGACTCAGGGATTTGCTCCAGCTGTAACCAACAATGGTGTTGGCATAATACTTTGTCAGGAAGGGTACCTCAACTCCGTCATAAACCAGTTCCCGATAAGGCTCGTCAGAAATCAGATAGATGGACGTGCCGAATTCATGCTGCTTCTCCCGGAGAATCCGGCCCAGTTCCATGCAGGTCTCGTGGGAATACACAACACCTGTGGGATTGTTGGGGTTATTCACGATCACAGCCTTGGTTTTAGGGGTGATTTTCTCAGCAAACTCCTTGAGATTGGGCTGGAAATTTTCCGTGTTGGGTGAGACCACCTTCAGAACACCATCGTAGTTCATAACGTAATTCCCGTACTCCGTAAAATACGGGGCAAATGTAAGGACCTCATCCCCGGGATTCAGCAGGGTTTTCAGAATCACGTTCAGTCCACCGGCTGCACCTACGGTCATGATCAGATTTCCCGCTCCAAAATCCGTACCAAAGCGCTTGTTCAGATTTTCAGCAATGGTCTGACGGACGTCCTCATATCCCACGTTGGACATGTAGCCGTGAACCATCAGAGAATCCTCGTC
The DNA here is from genome assembly GCA_964518645.1 of uncultured Oscillospiraceae bacterium. GTDB lineage: Bacteria > Bacillota > Clostridia > Oscillospirales > Oscillospiraceae > HGM13006. The sequence goes on from CAZFGL010000049.1 coordinate 6,431, forward strand.
CTTTAAAATATCTTCAATGGCGGTTTTAACCCCCGCAGGAGAGGGGACAGAGGGATTTCCCAGGGAAAAATCAAATACATTTTCCCGGCCGACCTCCGTGGCCATCTGCTGTCCCTCTTCAAACATGGCACGAATCACAGAATTGTTCTCGGCCAGCTTTTTCATTTTTTCGGAAATCATGTTTTATTGCTCCTTTCAGAGTTCCTGACGTCCCCAGCTGCGGCTCAGTTCCACCGCGGTATGCCAGCGATCCCGCAGGCGTTTTCTGGTATTGGGGGACATGTTGGCGGTAAATACCCGGTCTGTTTTTTGCAGACGGCTCAGTTCATCGGTGGTTTCCCAAACCCCCACAGCAAGCCCCGCCAGATATGCGGCACCGGCAGCAGTGGTTTCCACCATAACGGGACGGATCACAGGGATATTCAGCATATCCGACTGGAACTGCATCATAAAGTCACTGACGGAGGCACCACCGTCCACACGCAGCTCTGCCATGGGCGTTCTGGATTCCAGCGCCATGGTGTCCACCAGATCTCCAACTTCATAAGCAATGGCTTCCAGTACCGCACGGCACATGTGCGCTTTTCCGGTACCACGGGTCAGTCCAAAAAAGCTGCCCCGGGCGTTTACATCCCAATAGGGAGCGCCCAGACCGGTGAACGCCGGAACAAAGAACACCCCGTCGTTGCTGGTGAGGCTTTCCGCCTGTATGTCGCACTCATGGGCCGCCGCAATGATTTTACATTCATCCCGGAGCCACTGGATAGCGGAACCGGCATTAAAGGCACTGCCCTCCAGGGCATATGTGGTTTTTCCGTTCAGGCTCCACGCAACAGAGGTAAGAATTCCCCGGCTGGAACGGACACTTTCTTCGCCGGTGTTCAGCAGGGTGAAGCAGCCGGTACCATAGGTATTCTTCGCCTGTCCCGGTGCAAAGCAGCACTGGCCAAACAGGGCTGCTGCCTGATCTCCCGCCGAACCGGAGATGGGGATTCCCCCCAGCGCCTCAAGGCCACGGATCGCAGGAGCCACCTTTCCATAGACCATGGAGGAGGGGACAGGCTGAGGCAGCATGGCCTCAGGAATATTTAAAAGTCCCAGAAGCTCTTTATCCCAGCAGAGCCGGTCAATATCAAAGAGCATGGTTCTGGAAGCATTAGAGTAATCTGTCACATGTACCGCTCCACCGGTCAAATTCCAGATCAGCCAGGAATCCACATTGCCAAACAGAATTTCGCCCCGCTCCGCCCGCTGCTGAAGGGCAGGATCCTGATCCAGCATCCAGCGGATCTTGGTACCGGAGAAATAGGGATCGATCAGAAGTCCGGTTTTCTGAAGAATCATGCCGGAGGTTCCCTGGGCAGTAAGCTTATTACAGATATCCGCAGTCCGGCGACATTGCCATACCACCGCATTTCCAACAGGCTTACCGGTGGTTTTATCCCACAGAATGGTGGTTTCCCGCTGATTGGTGATGCCGATGGCTGCAATATCCGTAGGACTCAGGCCGCTTTTTTCAAAGGCCTCTGCCATAGCCAGCAGTTCCGTTGACAGAATCTCCATAGGATCATGCTCTACCCAACCGGGCTTGGGGTAATGCTGGGTCAGGGGATACTGCGCCTTTGTGACGATCTGACCGAATCTGTCAAAAATAATGGCTCGGGAGGATGTGGTTCCCTGATCCACTGCCAGTACATATCCATTCATATGCTGCACTTCCTTTCTGCTTTATAGTTTCTATCAAATTCAGATGAATGTCAACAACTTTATAAATGTAACGCAGCAAATTAAACGAAAATTTGATGAAGCAGTTGTATCTTTACGGTTTTCTGCTATAATGATTCATAACTTTTCATTACACAGGAGCGGAGTGATATTCTTGAACAAGGTTCTGAGAAAACAAACCCTCAAAAAATTATTTCCCATGATGATTATCGTCGGAATTCTGGCTTTGGCATTTCTGGCGGTTTCCTGTCAGGGCATGTTGTCCCTGATTTCCGGCCCCCAACCCCTTTCTCCCGGCAATGTGGAGGACGAGGGGAGCTATGTCTCCTTTGACGCAAGTCAGGTGATCGTTGCATTCGCATCCCTTTCTGTTTCCTCAGACAGCGGTTCTCAGGTTCTTGAGACCTATTATCTGCTCCCCGCCGGTGACGGAACCTATCTTGCGGTTATGGATCCCAAGGAAACGAATGACAACGTGCTGAATCGTGCAATGGAGCAGAGCCATGAGTATTATCTGGGTGACCTTGAGAACCTGACCCGTCTTGGTGATCTTTCCGGTACTCTGGTCCCTCTGGAAGACGATATGGAAAGCTACATGGTGGACTGTATCACCAATTACAGTCTTCCCGGTTATGACGCTGACAGTGTATTGTCCCTGATTCGTCCCGTTCAGGTCAACCTGAATAAGGTTGGATTCCTGTCTGTTACCCAGGCAGTGGTGCTTTTCGGGATCGGACTTGGCTTCCTTGCCGTGTTCCTTCTGATCCTGATCCCTGCCCTGGCCGGAGCTTATCAGAAAAAAGCATCGGCTGTCGTTCTCGGGGAATGCACCGTGCAGGAGGCCGAGGATGCTTTCAAACAGGCAAAAAACATCGAACGGGTATATGTGGACAAGTTTATCTGGTTCCCCAAGGGTGCCGCCACCCGGGTGCTGAAGACCAGCGATCTGGTCTGGGGCTACCCCATGCCGGAGCCTCTTGTGGTCAGTAAATACCGCTGGCCTGTAGCCCTTTACGATCAGGAACAGAACTGTACCCAGATCTGCTTCATGGACAGCAAAAACCGCCAGGTATTTCTGGATGCGATCAAGGCACAGGGACATCCCTTCGTGGATACCTATACCTCTGCACTGTCCCAGAAGTTTAAGAACGATCCCGAGGGTTTTGTAAAGGATGCCACACGGAAAACATAAGAATAACACAAAGAACCAACGGGAGCGGCATCTGAACTGGATGCCGCTCCCGTTTAAAATTCCATAATCATGTCGTACCACTCTGCACCACCGTGACTTGACCGGGATAACCCCCGGCAGCGGTAGCCAAAATGTTCGTACATACCGATTTTTTCTTTTTTACATGTGAGAATCATACCGATCTGTCCGCCTGTTTCTGCAATATCACAAAGCCCCTTCATCAAAGCCTTCGCAATTCCCTGTCCCTGATATTCCGGAAGCACTGCAAGTCCAAATACTGTCTGCCATGGATTTTCAAGACTGTGAGGGCAATTGGGCTCATAGAGTTCATCGTCCAGCTGGGGTTTGTCCGTGCAGCAGCCGTTGATAAGTCCTACGATTTTACCGTCCGCCTCTGCAATCAGAAAACGCTGGGGAAACAGCGCGATCCGTGTTGCAAAGGCTGCTTCCGTTGCGGCCTCAGCCGGTGGAAAGCAGGCATTTTCCACCTGACATACCGGGATAAGATCTTCCGGGGTCACCTGTCTGATTTTATGGTTCAATTTGTACACTCCCAAGCTGTTTTTCGTTATTCTATCAGTTCTATTTCCGAAAAACAACAATTTCATTGCATCTTTTTTCTGAAAATGCTATACTTTATTACACCACATTCGGAAAGTGGATCTTTCCAGATTGGAGGCTTTATGAAATTCACAAAAATGCAGGGCATCGGCAATGATTATGTCTATGTAAACTGCTTTGAAGAAACGATTGAAAATCCCTCCCGGGTAGCACAGCTTGTATCTGACCGGCATTTTGGCATTGGCTCTGACGGACTGATTCTGATCTGTCCCTCTGAGATGGCGGATTGCAGAATGGACATGTACAACGCTGACGGCAGCCAGTCGCAGATGTGTGGCAATGGAGTACGGTGTGTGGGGAAGTATATCCACGACAAAGGACTGACCAGCAAAACCACCGTCACCGTAGAGACCCTTGGAGGCATTAAGACCCTGTCGCTGCATCTGAAAAACGGCACCGTGGAGGCAGTTACTGTGGATATGGGTGCCCCGATTCTTTCCCCGGCAGAGATTCCCGTGGCAGGGGAGGGCAGCACCTTTATTGACCAGCCTGTGACCGTAGCGGGACAGGAGGTTCATGTTACCGCAGTTTCCATGGGAAATCCCCACGCCGTGGTTTTTGTGGAGGACACAGACACGCTGCCCCTGAGCGAGATCGGCCCTGCCTACGAAAACCACCCCATATTCCCGGAACGAACCAATACGGAATTCATTCAGGTTCTGGATAAGCAAAATTTGAAAATGCGTGTCTGGGAACGGGGCTCCGGGGAGACGCTGGCCTGTGGTACAGGGGCATGCGCCTCTCTGGTGGCTGCTGTGCTTACCGGAAAAACCGGCCACGAGGCCACCCTCCATCTGCTGGGAGGCAACCTGAATATCCGCTGGGATGAACAGGACGGTCATGTCTACATGACAGGCCCCGCCGCCTTTGTGTTCGACGGAGAAATTAATCTTGGTACACTGTAAACTGACATACAAGTAAGGAGAATACGTTATGGCTCAAGTTAATCAGAATTACGGAAAGCTTCCCGGAAGCTATCTGTTTGCAGAAATCGCCCGCCGGGTGGCCGCATATTCCGCTGAGCACCCTGAGGTATCCCTGATCCGGCTGGGAATCGGTGACGTGACCCGTCCCCTTTGTCCCGCAGTGATTGAGGCCATGCACAAGGCTGTGGATGAAATGGGCAATGCCGAGACCTTCCGGGGCTATGGCCCTGAGCAGGGCTATGATTTCCTCCGGGAAGCCATTCTGGAGGGTGACTTTAAATCCCGTGGGGTAAACATTGCTCTGGATGAGATTTTTGTCTCTGACGGTGCCAAGAGCGACTGTGGCAACATCGGTGACATTTTCGGAACCGACAATATCGTCGCTGTCTGCGACCCTGTATACCCGGTGTATGTGGACACCAACGCCATGGCAGGCAGGGCAGGGGAGTACCTCTCCGAGATCCAGCAGTGGAGCAATATTTATTACATGCCCACCACTGCGGAAAACGACTTTGTTCCGGAACTGCCCAAATCCCATGTGGATATGATTTATCTCTGCTCTCCCAACAACCCCACCGGAACAGCCCTGACAAAGGATCAGCTGAAAGTATGGGTGGACTATGCAAATGAGCATGATGCTGTGATTCTTTTTGATGCCGCTTATGAGGCATTTATCACTGAGGAGAACGTTCCTCACACCATTTATGAGATCCCCGGTGCAGAGACCTGCGCCATTGAATTCCATTCCTTCTCCAAGACTGCCGGCTTCACCGGAAACCGCTGTGCATATACTGTGGTTCCCAAGGCACTGGTACGTCAGGGAATGAGTCTCAATGCCATGTGGAACCGCCGTCACACCACCAAATTCAACGGCGTTCCCTATATCGTTCAGCGAGGCGCAGAGGCAACCTACTCTCCCGAGGGTCGCCGGCAGGTGATGGAGACCCTCGCATTCTATCAGGAAAACGCCCGGGTCATCCGTGAGGGACTTCAGGCCGCAGGTCTGGAGGTTTACGGTGGCGTAAACTCCCCCTACGTCTGGTTTAAGACCCCCACTGACTCCTGGAGCTTCTTTGACCGGCTTCTGAAGGAGGCAGGGGTAGTTACCACTCCCGGTGCCGGATTCGGCCCCAGCGGTGAGGGATATATCCGGGTAACTGCCTTTGGCGGTGCCGAGGCAACCCGACAGGCCGTTGAACGGATCATTGCCCTGATGCAGGACTAAACAGACAATTAAGCCCCGACCGGAACGACAGAACTGTTCCGGTCGGGGCTTATCATTCTTCCATTGCTTTTTGACACATATTCCGGTACTTTTCCCGGACAGACTCCGGCCCCAGAATTTTAACCCGTCCGCCGAAGCTGAACACCCAGGAGAAGAACACCGGTGAAACCGCCACGGTAGCGGTGAGGTGGAAGGTGCCGTCCCCCTGAGGGATCATCATAACATCCCGTCCGAATTTATCTACCGCACTGTCTGCCAGAGCATCCGGGAAAGACAGCCGAACGTTTTGCGGTTCACCGCCGAACATGCCGAATACCTGTTTGGAGTACTGGGCCATATTCAGATCTCTGTACAATTCCGGGCATTCCCGGGGTGCACCGGTAAGACGAATCTCCGCCATACGGTCAACCCGATAATGGGTTTTGCCCCGCTCCGCCGTATGTGCCACCAGATAATAATTCTCACTGTCCCAGCATAAGCCGTAAGGGGAGGCAACATAGGTCTTGTCCTTATAGACCCGGCTGCCGTCACTTTTATAACCAAAATACCGGAATGTGATCTGGGAATCTGTGTCGATGGCCTCATAGAGTGCGTCAACGTTATAATAGATCTGCTCGTTTTCCGCCTTGGGCCGTCCAACCAGATGAAGCTGACGTCTGAGCTGTCCGGCCAGATGCCGGGAGGTAAGCTTCTCCAGCTTTCCGATCAGTTCATAGGACTTTTTCTCCGTAATACAGCGACTGCATTGGACCGCATCTGCCAAAAGCTTCAGCTCCGGCAGTTCAAAATCCCGGGATGCCAGAAAGCACCCCTTTTTCCCTGTGATAATATCCCAGCCGGCTTCCTGCAAAACCCCAATATCCCGGTAAACACTTTTCCGTTCGGACTCGATCCCCCGTGCCTGAAGCAGGGAAATCAGTTCTTCCGCAGTGAGGCGATGATCTTCATCTGTCTCCGTGCTTAAAATGTCGATCAGTGCCAGCAGGCGAAGCTTGGTAAACTCGGTTTTAGCCATACAGATCCCTCCGTGGTGATTTTAGCATATATTTACCTGAACTACAAAGGAATTCTTGCTTTTTGTCACATTCTCTGGTATATTTATTACATACTTGACCTGGAGGCGCCTATGAAAATCCTCGTGGTATCTGATGTGGAAAGCAAATTCCTGTACGATCATTTTGATCGTGAGCGTTTTCGCGATATTGAAATGATTATCTCCTGCGGTGATCTGCCCGCAAGATATTTGTCTTTCCTGGTTACCATGCTTCCAGTACCCCTGTTCTATGTCCCCGGAAATCATGATAAGCGCTATCTGAAGGAGCCACCTGAGGGCTGTGTCTCCATTGACGGCAGAATCATTGAATACCGGGGCATCCGGCTTATGGGTCTTGGTGGCTGCCGCAGTCCGAGAGAGGCAGTGTTTGAATATACCGACGCCCAGATGTGGAAGCGACTTAAGAAAATGAAATCCCAGATCCGTCGTGCCAAGGGAATTGATATTTTTGTCTCCCATGCACCGGCTGTGGGGCTGGGGGATGGGACGGATCAGTTTCATCAGGGATTTGAGGCCTTCCGTTATATCGACGATATTTATCAGCCGGATATTCACTTCTACGGCCATCTTCATACCAGCGAAAATCCTATGGATCGCAAGGCGATCTATTCCTATCGGGATACGGTCATGGTAAACGGAACCGGTTATAAGGTGATTGATTATCAGCCGGGCACCCCCATGGAGGTACCTCTCGGGGCAGTGACCTATCAGGAAATTCCAACACCCATGCCCCCGAAGCGTCAGCTGTTTTTCATGAAAATTTGAGTCTGTCCATTCGGACAGGCTCTTTTTCACATATTTACGGAAATTTTACGCAATCTTTCGCCAGATTTAACAAAGTTTTTATTTTCTCTTTCACTTTTCACCTGTTTCTGCTATGATATAAAAGACGCAGAATGTGCATCATTCTGTTTCGTACCCGAATGGTACTGTTTATTACGTCAAATAATAGGAAAATTACTGGGTAATGAAATGAGGAAGGGACACAAATGACACTACTTCAATTTTTTTCTCTCCTTGGTGGCGTAGGACTGTTTCTGTACGGCATGACCATCATGTCGTCCGGCCTGAAAAACGCCTGCGGTGAAAATCTGAGAGTTATTTTGGAGCACGCCACAAAAAACAAGATGATCTCTGTTCTGGTGGGTATTGCCATCACCATGTTGATTCAGAGTTCCTCTGCAACAGACGTTATGGTGATTGGATTTGTAAACTCCGGGCTTATGAGTCTTTCGCAGGCCATTGGAGTAATCATGGGTGCCAACATCGGTACCACCATTACCGCACAGATCACCGCCTTCAACATCAGCGCATATGCCCCCCTGATTCTTTTTATCGGCGCAATCATGTACCTGTTCTTTAAAAAGAACATGGTTCGTTATCTGGGCTGTGTCATCATGGGCTTCGGCATGCTTTTCCAAGGCATCGCCCTCATGAAAACCGCCATCGCCCCCCTGGCTGAGACACCTGCATTTATTTCCTTTATCTCCACACTGGAGAACCCTCTGATTACTGTGCTTTTCGGTGTGGCCTTTACGGCGCTCCTTCAAAGTTCTTCCTCCTCCACAGTTATTTTCCAGGCTTTTGCCGTTGAGGGGATCATCTCCTACCGGATCGCTGTTTATCTCTGCATCGGTGCGGCCATCGGTTCTGTTACTCCCAACATTCTCGCAAGCCTTACTGCCAACCGGAACGGCAAGCGTACTGCACTGCTGAACCTGCTGTTCAATGTGTTCCGCGCTGCAATTCTGATGCTGATTCTGGCCCTGTTCCCCAGAGTTCTGGACGTGATCCAGAGCCTGTCGCCCAACAATGTTGCACGTCAGATTGCAAATACCCACACGATTTTCGCCATCTTCGCTGTGCTGGTCATGCTGCCCTTCACCAATAAGATCGTACAGCTCACCCAGCGTCTCCTGCCCCTGCGGCCTGAGGAGTCCCGGAAGAGCGAGGATCGGAAGCTGCTTTATATGACTCAGACCGGTAAGATTCCCCCTGCAGTGGCTCTAAATCAGGCCATTCATGAGATCAACCGCATGGGCAAGATCGCCCGGGATAATCTGTCCCTTGCCATTGACTGTTTCTTCGAGCTGGACGACGAGAAGGCTCAGCTGGTGGAGGAGAACGAGGACACCGTAAACTATTTGGAGCGGGCAATCATCTCCAAGCTTGTGGAGCTTCGCACGCTGGATATGAGTCCCCGTGACCTCAACCGTGTATATCATCTGACCCTTGTTGTATCTGATATTGAACGACTCTCCGACCATGCGGAAAATATCATTGAATATGAATCCCAGATCAAACGGGGACAGGCTTCTCTTTCTCCCGATGCACTGGATGAGCTCAAGACCCTGGCAGAACTTTCCCTGCGCTCTATTGATACCTGTCTTTCTATTTTCGCCACTGAGGATCACGATCGGATCCCGGAGGCAGAGGAGCTGGAGGAATCCGTGGACGAACTTCAGGAGAATATCATTCAGAACCACGTCAAGCGCCTTATGAGCGCCACCTGCGACCCCAGAGGGGGCGTGGTGTTCACCGATATGGCAA